>CAJWWA010000247.1 GCA_913048495.1 uncultured Halieaceae bacterium | reverse complement strand
CCTCCACACCCCGGATTTCGGCGTTGGCCGCATTGTCCGAGAAGAAGAGATTGGTGATCTCAGGATCGAAGATCGTCGTCTGCAAACCCTCGATCTCGACGAAGAAGGCATTACCGTTGAAGCGGACCTGATTGTCAAAGAGGTCGGTCTTCCAACCGAACTCGTAATTGGTCACGTCATCGGTATCGAGCGCGTAGGGCACGGTGTAGCCACCGGGGCCGGCTGCGCCACCCGGACGGTTCAGGAGACCCGGACGGAAGCCTTCGGACACCGTGGTGTAGAAGAGCAGGCCGTCAGCCGGACGCCATTCCAGCGTCCCCTTGAAGATGAAGCCGTCGGTCGAGGCCGTGTCCGGATTGCCGAACGGATTGTTCGGAGCATAGAGCGCCGAAATGTTGGTCCCGAAAACCTGGGCGTCCGTGGTGGCGCCGAAATTGCCGAAGGACGAGTTGGCGCTGCCCTGCAGGTCAACCTCGATGTCGTAGTAACGGGCACCGACGGTCAGGGAGAGCTGTTCGGTGACATCGAAAGTCGTCTCACCGAAGAAGCCGAACTGGGTATCGGTACGCAGCACGTCATTGCGGAAGATCACGCCGGCCGGGAACGGGCCCGGATCGGAGAAATACCCCGGCGAGGCGCTGCCGATCTCACCCGTGACCGACGTATTGGTCAGCGGATAGTTCGGACCGAAACCCGTGGTCACGCCGTCAAAGGAGATGGCGTATTCGGAGCCCGGATAGGTGAAGTCGTTCAGCTCGGCGATTTCCATGTCGGAATAGAAGCCACCGAAGGTCGCACGGATGCGGCGGTCTGCCGGCGTGTTGAAGCGCAGTTCCTGCGTGAACACGCTGGTATTCGTGCCCGACTGGACGAAGAGGTTCGGCGCCTGGCAGGTGCTGGACGGAGCCGCGGCACCCGGATAGGTCACCGAGCCGTCACAGATGTAGTAGGGCAGGTACTGGCCGACGAACAGGTAGTCGGAGTAGTCGACCAGCTGGTCCGTCTCCCGGTTGGTGAAGGCGCCGGTGTACAGCGCCTCCAGCTCACCGATGCGGCCCTTGAGGGTCCAGGAGGTGTTATTGAAGCTGTCCTCCAGGCTGTCCTCGGTGAAGCGGGTGACCTCGTAGTCGTCCTGGTCGCCGTCGGAGTAGAACACGCCGTCGGAATCCAGCTGCTGCTGCATGTGCGAGACGGTGAGGTCCCAGTTGGCGTTGATCAGGTAGACGCCGGTGAGGCGGAAGCCGTTGTAGGACGTGTCGTTGAAGTCGTCCTCGGCGATGTTGCCGTTGTCGGCTTCGAGGAAGGTGACGCCGGAAAGGTCCGAGGTGGACTGGAACCCGGCGCGGCGGTCATTAACCGGGACACCGTTGGAACGAACGGTCCCGGCGGGGCGGAAACGGGCGCTTTCCCGGGCAGTGAGCGTGCCGGGAACGTTGTCCACGTAGCCGCCCATGTTGTCCGTGTAGACCACGCCGCGCAGGGCCAGCTTGTCGGTCACGGGCAGGTTGAACATGCCCTCGAGGTTGTTGCTCATCTCACCGCCCTTGGTCCAGGAGGTGCCGGCCTTGAGGCGGCCGTAGGTACCGGTAAAGTCCGGCTTGTTGGTGATCAGGCGCACGGTGCCGGCCTGGGAGCTGGCGCCGAACAGCGTGCCCTGCGGGCCGGCCAGCACCTCGACGCGGTTGATGTCGGCCGCGTAGACGTCGAGGTTACGGCCCGGCTGGGCCAGCGGCTGCTCGTCGAGGTAGAAGGCCACGTTCGGCGACAGGCCGGCCACGCCGGCGGTGGTCAGGTTCGGCGTGGTGGAGGCGATACCGCGGATGTAGATGGTGTTCTGCCCCGGGCCGCTGCCGCCGGCGGTGACGCCGGGGAGCTGGATCAGGTAGTCCTCGAAGTTGCCCACGCCCATCTGCTCGAGGCTGTTCTGGCCGAGCGCCTGCACGGACAGGGGAATGTCCTGGGTGCTCGCGGACCGCTTGGTCGCGGTGACGATGACTTCCTCCATCTGCGCCTGGGCGCCCGTGGCAATGGTGCCACCGGCGACGGCCGAGAGCACGGCGCGGCTGAGCGTTTTTCGGTTGAATACGGGCAGTCGTGACATGGCTAGTCCCTCTATCGCTTGAATTCGCTTAATGGCGCCCGGTCGCGGCTGGGCAGGCAACCTGGCAGACAGCTGGGAGCTGACAGGCAGAAAGTGCCGCGCATTTATTGTTGACGGGCATTACTTTGAAACGGCGGCAATTATAGGCCAAAGCATTTTGGCCTTACCACCCTCGGAGACGATAGAAGTAAATATCAACAAAAATAATAATTTATCGAATTTTCGTCGCATTCTGCGACACCGGCGGCAACCCGAATCCTTATCGGACGAAAGTGTTTGTCTCGCGCTGCGTTATACTGCGCCCGCCATTCACAGCGGGGCGGACACAAGAAGCCGCCCCGACGGCCCCTGGCCGACCCCGCCGACACCCGGGCTTCGCGCCGCGAGCACCGGCCGGCCGGACTGCAGGGCAGGCGGGGCCCGAGCCCGGAGGAAGAGACCCATGGAGCAAGCGCCGGCACCCAAGCCACGGCTCGTCATCGACCACAGCGTGTTCTGGCCCGCCACCGGGGTCCTGGTGCTGCTGGTGCTCCTCGCCGGCCTCGCCCCGGCGTCGAGCAACGCCGTCTTCCAGGCCATGCAGGACGCCATCGTCCACTACGCCAGCTGGTACTACGTGCTGGTAGTCGCGATCATCCTGATCACCATCCTCGTGTTCGGCCTGTCCCGCTTCGGCGATATCAAGCTGGGGCCCGACCACTCCGAGCCCGCCTACAGCTATACCTCCTGGTTCGCCATGCTGTTCGCCGCCGGCATGGGCATCGGCCTCATGTTCTACGGGGTCGCCGAGCCGGTGATGCACTACCTGCAGCCCCCGCACGGCGAAGGCGGCGGCATCGATGCCGCGGCCCAGGCCATGAAGCTCACCTTCTTCCACTGGGGCGTACACGCCTGGTCCATCTACGCCATCGTCGCCCTCGTGCTGGCCTACTTCGCCTACCGGCACAGCCTGCCGCTGACCCTGCGCTCCGCCTTCTACCCGCTCATCGGCGAGCGCATCTACGGCACGCCGGGCGCGATCGTGGATATCTTCGCGATCGTCTGCACCACCTGCGGCGTCGCCACCAGCCTCGGCCTCGGCGTCCTGCAGATCAACAGCGGCCTCAACTACCTGCTCGGCCTGCCGATCGGGCCGGCCATGCAGGTCATCCTCATCGTCGGCACCATGCTGCTTGCGACCATCTCCGTGGTCATGGGGCTGGACGCCGGCATCAAGCGGCTCTCCGAGATCAACATCGTGCTCGCCATCCTGCTGCTCGTCGGCGTGCTCCTCGCCGGACCGACGGTCGTCGTCCTGCAGGGGACGATCGAGAACCTCGGCAGCTACGTCAGCGACCTGGTCAGCTACACCTTCAACCTCTACGCCTACGACCCCACGGACTGGCTCGGCGGCTGGACGATCTTCTACTGGGGCTGGTGGCTGTCCTGGTCGCCGTTCGTCGGCCTGTTCATCGCGCGCATCTCCCGTGGGCGCACCATCCGCGAGTTCATCCTCGGCGCCATGCTTGTGCCCTGCGGCTTCACGCTGCTGTGGATGGGCGTGTTCGGCAACAGCGCCATCGAGCTGATCCTCCACGGCGGCGAAACGGGGCTGGCAGAGGCGGTGCAGGAAAACAACGCGATCGCCCTGTTCCGCTTCCTCGAGTACCTGCCGATGCCGACGCTGCTGTCGACCATCTCCCTGCTCATGGTGGTCGTGTTCTTCGTCACCTCGGCGGACTCGGGGGCCATGGTGCTGAACATGCTCGCCGCCAACGGCCGCGACGACACGCCGTGGCCGCAGCGGATCTTCTGGACCGCCATCATCGGCCTCATCGCCATCGTCCTGCTCCTCGCCGGCGGGCTGTCCTCGCTGCAGACCGCGGCCATCGCCAGCGCCCTGCCCTTCTCGGTCGCGCTGCTCGGGGCGATCTGGGGTTTCGCGCGGGCCCTGCATCTCGACGTGACCAAGCGCGACACGCAGAGCGTGTCGCCACTGATCGCCAACCCCGGCGACTGGCGCGCGCGCCTCGATACCCTGCTCAACTATCCCGGCGACACCACGGTGCACAGCTTCATGCGGGAAACGGTGCTGCCCGCGCTGAGGGAATTCGCCGGCGAGCTCGCCGGCCACGACATCGAGGCCCGGGTATTCAACGATATCGGCAGCCGCGGCGCCGTGCGCCTCGAGGTCTACCACGGCGAGGAGACGGACTTCATCTACGAGGTCCGCTGCCGGGCCCACGCCCTGCCCGGCGACGCCTTTGTCGGCAAGGCCCTTGAGGAGCTCGGCGACGAGGAGAAGTTCTACCGCGCGGAGGTGCACCTCGCCGAGGGCGGCCAGGACTACAGCGTGATGGGCTGGACCCGCGCCCAGGTCACGCACGACGTCCTCGGCCAGTACGAGAATCACCTCCAGTTCCTGCACGCCATGCGCTAGGGCCGCCCGTGGAAACAACGCCGCAGCCGCAGCTGCCCCGCCGTGAGAAGGTCGCCTACGCCGCCCTCTACACCCTGCTCGCGGAGGAAGAGGACGCGCGGGTCTGCCGCGACATCCCCGATGCCGCCTGCCACGAACAGCCGGCGGCTTTCACCCTGCAGCTGGCGGCGCAGACCCTGAGCAAGCTCGGCGATGCGCTCTCCTCCAGCCGCCTGGTCCTCGCCTGGATCCTCACCAGTCTCGGTGCCCCCGCCATCTACCTGTCGCTGCTGGTGCCGCTGCGCGAATCCCTCTCCCTGCTGCCGCAGCTCGCGGTCGCCCGGGCCCTGCGTGAGCGCCCGCTGCGCAAGGGCTTCTGGGTCGCCGGCGGCTTCACCCAGGCGGCGGCGCTCAAACACTTCGGCCACTCTGTCGTCAGCGTGCCGCTGCCTGCGATTGATGCGGTATTCCGCGAGGTGGAGTCCGGTGCGGCGCATTACGGTGTGGTGCCGGTGGAGAATTCCACTGAGGGTATGATCAATCACACCCTGGATATGTTCATGTCCTCGCCGCTGAAGATCTGCGGCGAGGTTCAGCTTCGGATTCACCATCATCTGCTTGTGTCTCCGAAGCATGGCGACCAGGAAATCACACGGATTTATTCCCATCAGCAATCGTTTGCCCAATGCCGGCAATGGCTGGACCCCCACCGCTACGGCATCGAGCGGGTTACCGTCTCCAGCAATGCGGAAGCGGCCCGGCGCGCAGCCGAGGAGCCC
>CAJWWA010000246.1 GCA_913048495.1 uncultured Halieaceae bacterium | reverse complement strand
GAGCTCGGCGGAAGCAAGGCGGTGACGAGCCGCATCGAGCCCGTGCAGACCGACGCGATCCGCGGCGAGTGGGTGCTGGCGCCGGGGGCCGACAGCCGCCGGCGGGTGCTCTACCTGCACGGCGGTGCCTGGTTCGCCGGCAGCCCCACCAGTCACCGCCCCATTACCGATCGGCTCTCCCGCCTGCTCGGTGCCGCGGTGTTCGCCGTGGATTACCGCCTGTGCCCGGAGTACCGTCGCATTGACGGCATCAACGACTGCCGCGACGCGCTGCGCTGGATCCTCCACAATGGCCCGGAGGACATGGAGCCGCCGGACTTCCTGCTCGTTGCCGGGGATTCCGCCGGCGGCAGCCTTACCCTGGAGGTCATCGCCTGGGCCCGCGACGCCGGCCTGCGGCTGCCCGACGCCGCCATCGCCCTGTCACCGTCGACCGACGTCACCATGACATCGCCGAGCCTGCGCCTGAATGCGCCCACGGACCCGATGCTCGGCCCGGCCTTCGGCAAGCTGCTCAAGGTGCCGACGATCCTGCTCTGGTGGTTCTACTGGTTCAGCTGGCGCATCCCGCCGAAGGATCCGCGGGTGTCACCGCTTCGTGGCAGCCTCCGCGGGCTGCCCCCGGTGCTTATCCAGGCCAGCCGGGCGGAGATGCTCCTCGACGATGCGCGCCGCTATGCCGCGAAGGCCCAGGCCTCGGGCTCGCCGGTCACCCTGCAGACCTGGCCGCACATGGTTCACGTCTGGCAGCTGTTTACGCCGGAGCTGCCGGAAGCCGAGGAGGCCTACGCCGCCATGGCCGACTTCGTGGCCTCGGTGGAACGCGGGCAGGGCAGTGAAGCCGGCGCTGTTACGGAAACAGGCGCCGGCGGCGCCGGGGCGGGGGCGACGCCCGCATGATGCGCGTGATCCGATCGGTCCTGGTCTTCTGCTGGATCGCGCTGTCGGTGATTCCGGCGGGGCTCGTGCTGCTGCTCCTGTCCCTGTTTGTCGGCGCCGGGCGCCTCTGGTGGTGGATCGCCGTACCCTGGCTGCGCGGAGCGATCGCCGCCGCACGGCTGGTCGGCGGCGTGCGCTACCGTGTTCAGGGCTGGGAGCACCTGCCGGGGCCCGACGATAACCGCCGGGTCGTGCTTTGCGCCAAGCACCAGTCCACCTGGGAGACCTTTTTCTTCCCGAGCGTGATGCCGCACCCGCTCGCTTTCGTCTTCAAGCGCGAGCTTCTGCGCATCCCGGTCTTCGGCTGGGCGCTGGGCCGCCTGGAGATGATTCACATCGACCGCAGCAAGCGCTCGGAAGCCTGGAACAAGGTGGCGCGGCAGGGTGTCCAGCTGATGGACGGCGGCAAATGGGTCATCATGTTCCCTGAGGGCACGCGCACCGAGCGTGGCAAGCAGGGCGTCTACAAGACCGGCGCCACGCGCCTGGCCTGTGCCACGGGCGCCGAGGTCATCCCCATTGCGGTGACCTCGGCGCGCTGCTGGCCCCGGCGGTCCTTCTGGTTCATCCCGGGCGTGATCGACGTGTCGATCGGTCCGCCGATGGACGCGGCGGGCCGGGAGCCGGAGCCGCTCATGCGGGAGGTGGAGGCCTGGATCGAGGCCGAGATGCGACGCCTCGACGCGGACGCCTACGTCGCGGCCTGAGGTCGCAGGCGCCGAGAAGGGCAGGCTGCTGCAAGGCCCCGGGAGCAGGGTGCGCGAGCGCAGCAGGCGGATTTAATGGCAGATAAAGCAAGGGAGGCAACACCATGGCAATCCAGGAACGGCTGATCGAGTACGACTGTGACGGTGTGACGCTCGAGGGTTACCTCGCATGGAATCCGGATCGGGGGCCCGCACCCGCGGTGGCGATCGCTCATGCCTGGGCCGGCCGCACCCCCTTCGAGGAAGGCAAGGCGCGGGCGCTGGCCGAGCAGGGCTACGTCGGCTTTGCGCTCGACATGTACGGCAAGGGTGTGCGCGGTACCAGCACCGAGGAAAACCAGGCGCTCCTCGCGCCGTTCCTCGAGGACCGCGATCTCGTTGCCCGGCGCATGCACCGCGCCGTGGAGGTGCTCCGCGAGCAGCCCGAGGTGGATGCGCCGCGGGTGGCGGCCATCGGCTTCTGCTTCGGCGGCCTCTGTGTCCTGGACCTGGCGCGCAGCGGCAGCGATGTCCTGGGCGTGGTCTCCTTCCACGGGCTGTTCACGCCGCCCGGCAGCACGGGCGATGCGCCGCGGCCGATCCGTGCGAAGGTCCTCTGCCTGCACGGCTGGGACGACCCGATGGCGCAGCCCGACAGCGTCCTCGAGCTGGCGAAGGAAATGACCGCCGCCGGTGCCGACTGGCAGCTCCATGCCTACGGCAACACGCTGCACGCCTTCACGAACCCGGAGGCGAACGACCCGGACTTCGGCACCGTGTACAGCGACGACGCGGATCGCCGCTCCCACCAGGCGCTACATAATTTCCTCGAGGAAATCTTTTAGGCGCTGCCACCAGCCCGGCGGGGGCGCTGCCGGCTCCCGCGCCGGCTTCTCCGCCTCTGGAGCGTAGAGCGCGTTGAGCCAGGCCGCGCCGCGGGCGGCGGCCTGCGCGATGCGGCGCTCTGCCACCGGGCGGAAGCGTTCCAGGTACGCTGCATCGATCTTCGGTGACGCCGGGTATAGCTGACGGCTCAGGGCCAGGCTCTCCGCGATCCACAGCGCCGGGTCCGGGTCCCGCCAGGGCCCGGCCAGCTCATCCCGGTAGCGCGCCTCCAGCCGCGCCCGCAGGCGCTGATCCGGTGAACGGGCGCTCGCCAGCAAGCCCGAGTCCCAGAGCCGGTGCAGGTTGCTGCGCCGCCCGTCCACGGTCACGGCAAAATCGTTGCCGCCGCGGTCATCGCGCCCGCCGGCATGCAGGGGCTGGTGCAGGTCCTGGATGATGTGCAGGGCGAAGCGCAGCGCCAGCGCCCGCCGCGGCGCAGGCGTGGACGGATCCTCGAGTTCCTGGCGGAACTGCGCAAGCGCGGTGAAGGCATCGCCGCTCGCGGGGGCCCGCCGCGGGTCATAGCGCTGTGCGCCGACCGGTATGTTCACGTAGTGATAAGCCCCCGCCTCGCGCTGCCAGAAGGGCGCCGGGTCGCTGCGCATCCGGTCCGCCCAGGTCGATGCCTCGGCGAGCGGTTCGTCACCGAGGATGGAGCGCACGGCGGCAGCAGCGGCGGGGGAGAGGCGGTCCTCGGTCATGGCGCCGGCTACCCGGTGGCCCTGGGGTCCCCAGGCCGCTGCGGGCAGGGCGAGCAGCAGGCTGCAGAGCAGGGCGGGTACGGTGTAGCGCGGTGCTTGCATGGGCCGGTTCCTCCGTTGACCGCGCCCAGTGTAGCGGTCCCCGGCCGGTCACCGGTACACTGCCGCCGCCCCGCTGAACAAGGAGAATAATGGCATGGTGCAGGATGCCGTCCCCATTGATGCCGCCCCCATTGATGCCACCCCCATCATTGTCGGCGTCAGCCAGCAGACCTGGCGCGACCAGGATCCGACGCGAACGCCCGTGGATGCTCTGGCCGAGGTGGCAACCGGCGCGCTGGCCGACGCCGGCATCGGCCCGGACGCTGTCGACGCGCTGGTGACCGTTCCCTTTCTCGCACAGCAGGTGCCGCAGCTGGCGCCGTTGCTGACACCGAACCCCGGCGCGCTCCTCGCTGACCGCCTCGGCATGGCCCCGGCGCTGCTGACCAGCGATTACGGCGGCAACCTGCCGCAGTGGTTCATCAACCGCGGGGCGGACTGGCTGGTCGAGGGGCGTTACCGCACGCTCCTGCTCACGGGGGCGGAGCTCATGGCCACGCTCCTCGGCACGCTGCGCGGCGGCGGTGACCTGCCGGCCTGGCGCGAGGGCGGTGACCGGCCGGCCGAAGACCTCGGTGCCGGCAGGCCGTCGAGCCTCCCGGCGGAGCATGCCCACGGCCTGTTCGAGCCGATCGTCACCTATCCGCTGTTCGAAAGCGCCCTGCGCCACGCCCGGGGCCTCGACGAGGCGCAGCAGCGGGCGCAGCTCGGTCAGCTGATCGCGGCCATGAGCGCGGTCGCGGCCGACAACCCCTACGCCTGGCGCCGGGACGTGCTGAGCCCCGAGGCGGCGCTGTCCGAGGCAGGCGGCAACCGCATCATCACCTGGCCCTACAACAAGTGCATGAACGCGATCGCCGGCGTCGACATGGCGGCAGCCGTGCTGCTGACGACCGTGGGCGAGGCCAGGCGCCAGGGCATCGATCCGTCGCGCTGGGTGTACCTGCACGGCGGGGCGGAGGCGAACGACGTCTGGTACGCCGCCGAGCGCGAGGACTTTCACCGCTCCCCGGCACTGGCCGCCGCGGGGGCGCAGGCGCTGGCGCAGGCCGGCATCGGGATCGAGGCGATCGACCGGTTCGACCTCTACAGCTGCTTTCCGTCCGCCGTTACCGTCGCCTGCGACAGCCTGGGCATCGCGGTCGACGACCCGCGCGGCGTGACCGTGACCGGCGGCCTCACGCTCTTCGGCGGCCCGGGCAACAACTACTCGACGCACGCCATCGCCGAAATGGTGGCGCGCCTGCGTGCGGCCGGCAGCGGCTATGGCCTGGTGACGGCCAACGGCGGCTACCTGACGAAGCACGCCGTCGGCATCTACGGGATGGCGCCGCCGGCGCAGCCCTGGGCCGACCGCGACCCGGACGCCGCCCAGGCCGCGGTGCCTCTCGATCGACACCCGCGGCTGCGCGATCCGGTCGGCACGGAGGCCGTGCATATCGAGGCCCACGCCGTGCGCTACGACCGCGAGGGGCCGGCGACGGGCGTCGTTGTCTGCCGCCTCGGTGACGGCCAGCGCTGCCTTGCCCAGGCTGGCGGTGACAGCGCGCTGCTCCACCGCCTGGCCCACGAGGACTGTGTCGGCATCGCCGGTGAAGTGACTGCGGGGGACCCGGTCAATGCCTTCCGCTTCGCCTGAGGCCGGCCTCGCCGCCGGGCTCGCGGCGCGCCTCGGTGGCGGCGACGTGCGCGATCTGCGCCGCCTGAGCGGTGGCGCGAACATGGAAACCTGGGCCTTCGACTGGGTACCCGGGGCCGGCCGGCGTGACGGGCAGGAGAGCACGCAGCAACCCGCCCAGGGCGATGCTGTCGCGCAGCCCATGATCCTGCGGCGCCTGCCCGCCGGCGTGGCGAGCGGCGGCGAGGATGCCCTGCTGCCGCTGGACCTGGGCGTGGAGGCTGCACTCCTGCGCCTCGCCGGGCGCGGCGGGGTGCCCGTGCCCGCCGTCCGCGCGGAGCTCGCCG
>CAJWWA010000245.1 GCA_913048495.1 uncultured Halieaceae bacterium | reverse complement strand
TCGGGATCTTGGTGCGGGAAACCGAGCAGGATCTGGACCTGCTGGAATGCTTTTCCTCCAAGGATACCTGCAAGATCGCGCCGGTGTGCGGTCTGAAGCCAATGTTCGCCGAGGCGCTGGAAGGCTTCCTCGCCGACTGGCAGCACGAGACGCTGGTGGTCAACCACTGGCTGCAGCTGCAGGCGACCCTGGACCTGCCCGATGCCGTGGAGCGCGTGACGGCCCTGCTGGCGCACCCGGCCTTCGAGCTCGGCAACCCGAACCGGGTGCGCGCGCTCATCGGCGCCTTCGCCGGCGCCAACCTGGTCCACTTCCACCGCGCCGACGGTGCCGGCTACCGGCTTCTCGGCGGGGTGGTGGAGACGCTCAACGCCCGCAACCCGCAGATCGCAGCACGCCTGCTCGCGCCGCTGACCAAGTGGCGCGCGGTGCCGGCACGGGCCGACGCGATGCGCGCCGAACTGTCGCGCCTGGCCGCGCTGACCGCGCTGTCTCCGGACGTCTACGAGGTCGTCAGCAAGAGCCTCGAGGCCCCGGCTTGAGCAGGCCCGGGGCCTAGGCAGGTCAGGCAGGGTCAGGCCGGGTAGAGCGGCGGCAGCGGGCTGTCTCCGTCCGCCTCGGCGTTTTCGCCGGCGTGGCGGCGCCGTGCCGACCGGGCCGCGGCATCGACCGCGGCCGGGTCCCAGGGCCCGGTGCCGGGCCCGTAGAGGGCGGCGTCGAGGCCGGCGACGGCCGCCGCCAGTTCCTCGCCCCCGACCGCCCGCGCCTGCGCCGCCAGGGCGTCCTGCGGTCTCGCACCGGGCAGCGTGCGCAGCCACAGCGCTAGCTGGCGCCGGCTCGCCGCCGGGTCGCCGCTGGCGAGGGCGGCGCGCAGGCCCTTCCAGGCCCGCGGTTCGCCGGGGCCGGGGCCGGGCGGCCCGTCGCTTGCCGGTGCCCTGCGCCGGCTCAGCCACCAGAGCAGGCTGGTCAGCAGCCAGCCCGCCGCGCAGGCCGCCGCGATCAGCGGCCACGGGCCCGCGGGGGCGGTCGGCGCGGATGCTGCGCCCGGCGCGACGGCGGTCGGGTCCGCCGCCCCGGCGGCCCCGGTGCCGGCATTCGCCGCCGGCGTGACGCGGATCGTGCGCGCGGGCAGCACGGCCCAGCGAAGCCGGTCCGTCTCCGTATCCCACCAGGGCACGCGCAGCTCCGGCACCTCGTAGCGGCCCGGCGCCACCGGCACCAGGGCGGCGCTGTCCGTGCGCACGCCGATGACGCCGTCGGCGCCTTCCGCGTCCTCGATCTGCGGCTGGTCCGGGTAGTACTTCAGGCCCTGGGTGGCCGGGAAACGCACGGGCGGCAGCTGCGCGCCCTGCAGCCCCTTGCCGGTCAGGGTCACGGTGCGGGTGACCGACTCACCGGTGGCCAGCTGCTCCGGCGGCCGCGACCAGCTCTCCTCGATGGTGAGCTCCGCCGCCGGCAGCCAGGTCTGCCCGGGGAAGGCGTCCGGGCGCGCGCGTACCGTTACCGTGAGCGGCTCGGACTGCCGCGACAGGCGCGGCCCGCTGCGCAGGTCGAAGAGGCTGCGCGAGCCCTGGCGCACCCGCGCGCTGAACGTCTGCACCGGTATCTCCAGCGTGCCGCTCTGCTCCGGGAAGATCGCGTAGCGGATCTCGTGCACCAGCCAGCGGCGGCTGCCGTCGTCGCGCTGGAAAGAGTTCTGCCCCAGGGGTTTGACGAAGGCGCCGTCCAGCTTGAGCTCGGTGACGCTGCGGTCGTCCAGGGCGATGGCCTGCTGGATGCGCAGCGTGAGCAGGACCTGCTGCTGCACGTAGACGCTGTCGCGGTCGAGCTCGGCGGAGAAGAGCACGTTCGCGTCCGGGCTGCCGGCGGCGGGCGGCGGTTCCACCTCGATGACCAGCGGTGCGGTCTGCTCGCCGCCCGCGGACAGGGGCGGTATGGACAGCGTACCCTCGCGCCGGGGCGTGATCTCCAGCTCTAGCGCCACCTCCCGGCTGGTGCGGCCGTTGACGATGCGCGTGCTCGAGCTGCTCGAGCGCTGCAGGATCTCGAAGTCCCGGGTGAGCGGTGCCAGGTCCGCCTCGGCCGGGTCCACGGCGCCATCGGAGGTGAGGGTGAGGCGCAGGCTGTCGCCGAGGTTCATCCGGTAGCGGTCGACGCTCGCCTCGAGCGCCAGGGCGAGCGACGGCGCCAGGATCGCGGCGAGCGCCACGCAGCGCAGCACCAGGCGCAGCCGGGCCTTACCAGATCTTGCCATTGTCTCTCTCCTCTCCCCGCCGCTGGCGCTGGCGGCTCTCGTAGCGGAACTTCTCCCGGAGCAGGCCCGAGGGGTCATCGGGTACGCGCCGGAGCCACTGCTGCATGGCCTGCTGCGCCTCGATGTCCTCGGCCATTTTTTCGGCCATGGCCTGGCCGGCCTCCGCGCCCGGTGTGGGCTGCTCGAGGGACTGCGCGGCGTTGCCCGCACCCCCTTCCTCCGGCTCGGCGCGGCCGTCCTGCGCCTCGCCATCGCCCGGCTGGCGCTGTGACGATTCGTCGCCGGGTTGCTCGCCCTGTTCCCCGCGCCGGTCCTCGCCGGGGTCGCTGCCCTGCGGCTCACCGGGGTCGCGCTGCCCCGGCGGCTGGCCCTGCCCGCTCTGCTGGCCGGGATCGCTGTCCGGCTGCGGCTGACCCTGCTCGTCGCCGCCGCCCTGCTGCCGTTCCTGCTGCTGTTGGTCGCGGAGCGACTTCACGAGCTCGAGATTGTCCGCGGCGTCCTGCTGCTCCGGCGCGAGCGCCAGGGAGCGCTCGTAGGCCTCGATCGCTTCCTCGAGGCGGCCGGCGCGGGCGAGGGCATTGGCCCGGTTGTACCAGCTGTCGGCATCGTCACCGCTGAAGCGGTCGATGGCCGTCGCGTAGTCACCCGCGCGGTAGGCGGCGGTGCCCTGCCAGCCCGGGTCCTCGAAGGTCTTCGCGGCGCGCTCCGCCTCGCCCTCGGCCAGGGCCCGGGCGCCCTGCTGGTCCGGCGTGAGCCAGAGATCGCGCCAGAGGTCGGCGCGGGCGGCGGGCGCCGGCAGCAGCAGCGCCAGGGCCAGGGGCGCAAGCGCAACCGGCGCGAGGCCGGCGACGAGCCCGCGCCGAAAGGCGAAGGCGGCGAGGGGAACGAGGGGCAGCAGGAACCAGTGCGCCATGTCCACCCAGCCCTCGGCGCGTCGGTCCGTTTCCGCCGTGTCGCCGCTGCCGGGTGTCTCGGCGGTGAGCGCGGTCAGGTCGCTGTCGTCGATGGCGATGCGCCGGTAGCGGCCCCCGCTGCGCCGGGCCAGCGTCTCGAGCTCGGCCTCGGGCAGCCCGGGGATCACGATGCTGCCGTCCTCGCGTTTCAGGAAACCGCCGTCGGGGAGGGGAATCGGCGCGCCTTCCGGGGTGCCGACGCCGAGGACCGAAAGTGTGACGTCGCGGCCCTCGAGCTGGCCGGTGATGGCCGGCACGTCGCCGGGCTCGATCGCATCGGTGACCAGCAGTAGCCGCCCGCTGCCCACCGCGGCGGCATCGAGCAGGGCGAGGGCCGACGCCACGGCCGCCGGCGCATCCGCGCCCGGCAGCGGCATCATGCCCGGGTCCAGGGCCGGCAGCAGGTTGGCGATGGTCGGCGCGTCGTCCGTCAGCGGCGTGACCACGTGGGCATCCCCGGCGTAGGCGACCAGCGCGGTCTGCCCTTCCTGCCGGCGCTCGAGCAGGTCGAGGAGCTTGCGCCGGGTCTGGTCGATGCGCGAGGGGGCGAGGTCCTCCGCCCAGAGCGAGTAGCTGAGGTCGAGGATGACCACCAGCGCATCCTGTTTCTGCAGCACCGGCAGCGGTTGCCGCACCCAGCTGGGCCCGGCCGCGGCGACGGTGGCGAGGCTCCAGGCGAGCACCAGCAAAGGCAGCAGCGGTCCCCGGCGCCGCGGGCCCGCGGCGTCCTCGAGCAGGTAGGGCAGGAGGGCCGGCGAGATCACCGTCTGCCAGCTGCCGCTGCGGCGGCGGGCGCGGGCGACCAGGAAGGCGAGGGCTAGGGCCGGCACCAGCAGCAGCAACCAGGCCGGGCGCAGGAAGTGGAAGTCCGCGAGCAGGCTCACGCGCTCAACCTCCGCGGCCACAGGCTGCCGCCGCCGAGTTCGCGCAGCGCGAGCAGGAAGCTCGCCAGCACCGCGACCGCCAGCGGCCAGTGCAGCAGCGAGCGCCGCGGACGGAAGGTCGCCGTGTCGGTTTCCACCGGCTCCAGCCGGTCGATCTCCCGGTAGATCGCCTCCAGCTCCTGTGGGTCCCGGGCGCGGAAGTAGCGACCGCCGGTACCGCTGGCGATGGCCTCGAGCGTTGCCTCGTCGAGGTCCGCCGAGGGGTTCACGCGGCGGCTGCCGAAGCGCGAGCCGAGGATGCCGGGTACGGTGAGGCTCTCCGCGCCGATGCCGATGGTGTGTACCCGGATATCGAGGGTGGCGGCCAGCGCCGCCGCCTCCAGCGGGTCGACGCTGCTCGCCGTATCCTGGCCGTCCGTTAGCAGTACCAGCACCCGGCTCTCGGCCGGGCGCTCGCGCAGCCGCTTCACGGCCAGCCCCAGCGCGTCGCCGATCGCCGTTTCCTGGCCGGCGAAGCCGATCTGAGCCTCGCGCAGGAAGCGGTCCACGGTGCGCGTGTCGTAGGACAGCGGCGACTGCACGTAGGCCCGGCTGCCGAACAGGATCAGGCCGACGCGGTCGCCGCGGCGGCGCTCGATGAACTGGCCGCCGACCGCCTTGACGGCGTCGATCCGCCGGGCGAGCTCGTTGCCCACGCGCATATCCTCGACCCGCATGCTGCCGGAGATGTCCACGGCCAGCATGAGGTCCCGCCCCTCGTTGGGCAGGGCCACGGGCTCGCCGACCCAGGTCGGCCGGGCGAGGGCGGCGAGGAGGCCGAGCCAGGCGAGCACCAGGAGAAGGAGGGCGCCGCGTTGCCCCGTGCCCCGGGCGGCTCCGCTCTCGATGCTGCGCCAGGGCAGGCTGAACGGCACGCGCAGCGCGGCATCGCGGTGGGCGCGCGGCGGCAGCAGCGCGCGAAGCAGCAGCGGCAGCGGTGCAAGGGCGAACGCCCAGGGCCAGAGCAGCTCGATCACGACGCCCGGCTCCCGGCGCGCTGCGCGCGCAGCCAGCGTTCGGCGGCCTCGCAGAAGGCGTCGGCGTCGCCGGCCGCGGGGGCCGGCTCGTAAGGGAGCGTCGCAGGCACGGCGGCGAAGGGCTGTGCCGGGGCGGTGGCGTCCAGGAAAGCGAGCCACCGGCCGCCGCTCAGGGACGCGGTCTCGCGGCGCGGGTAGCGGG
>CAJWWA010000244.1 GCA_913048495.1 uncultured Halieaceae bacterium | reverse complement strand
GGAGTGAGAGGACGTGCTGCCGCGCCTCCGCGCTCGCGAAGTCGAAGGCGAGGTAGTCGCGGGCCGGCAGCACCGGCATGAGCCGCAGCGTCGCGGTGGCCTTGAAACCGAGGGCGCCGGTGTCGCCAGTGAAGAGGCCGGTGAGGTCCGGGCCGAAGTGGCGAAAGAAAGGAGACGCCTGGGCCTGGGCGGCGGAACCGGTACGCAGCAGGGAACCGTCGGCCAGGACCACGTCGAGGCTGAGCACGGAATCCGCGGCGGAGCCGAACTGGCCGGAGCCCCAGAAGATGGCATTTTGTGACAGGCCGCCGCCGACGGTCGCCTTCAGCCCCGAGAGGGTGCCCCAGTAGGGCGTGCGCAGCCCCTCGGCTTCCAGGGCCTCGTGCAGGGACGCCCAGGTACAGCCGCACTCGACGGTGACGGTCATGTCCTCGCGATTGACGGCGAGCACGCGGTTCATGCGCCCAAGGTCGATGATGATCGAGCCCGGACCCGCCGGCACGTAGCCGCTGGTATAGGACATGCCACCGCCCCGGGGAATCACCGCGAAACCCGCCGCCGTGGACAGGCGTACGGCAGCCTGCAGCGCTTCGGTGCCGGCGGGGCGGAGCACGGCGGCGGCGGGTTCGCCGCGGCTGTACACATCCTGCGCGTACCAGTCGCAGGCCTCGCTGTCCCGGAGGACCCCCTCCTCGCCGAGGGCCGCTTCCAGTGCCGCCCACGGTTCCTTGGTCGCCATTGCCGGCTCACTCATGGTGCCCTCCCCGGATCGTTCGAAAACCCCGATGCTAGCGGACTTCCCGGTGCGCGGGGTACACCGGCCGCTGCCGTTCCTGCTTCGCCGGACGCCGCATAGAACTCGATGAGCGCGCCGTCGGGTGTCTTCAGCTGGAACGCCTCGACCGGCCCGTAGGGCGCGAGCGGGAAGCGGGCCGGGGGCCGGGCCAGCGGCCAGCCGCGCGCCGTTACCTGCTGCGCGGCCTGCTCCGCATCCGCCACCGGGAAGCGCACGGCGAGGATGCCGAGGTTCGGCGCCGTACACCGGTCCGCGTAGTCACGCCCGTCCAGCCCCATGATCTCGATGGTCTCCATGCGGCCGAATTCGCCCGGCACCGGGTAGACGATGCCCGCCCGGTAGGGGATCTCCGTGGTCAGGTTCACCGGGATCCCCAGCGGCATGTACTCGGGGGTGTCGGCGAGATAGGGCTTGCCCTTGTAGAAGGTCGCGAAACCGAGCACGTCCGTGTAGAACGCGTAGGCCGCGTCCCGGTCCCGGACCATCTGCATCATGTTGAAGGGACCGGTCATGCGTTCAAAGGGCGGGATGGCCTCGGGCAGCGGCGGCGACAGGCGCTCGTAGCCCTGCACCTGCACCCCATCCGGGCCGCGGTAGACCACGACCTTGAGCTCGGAAGTGCCGAAGGAAAGATCGGTGATCGGCGTCTCCGTCCACCAGCCCAGGGCGATGGCATCGTCGTAGATCGCCTGCATGTCCTTCATGCGGATCATGATGCTGAAGTAGCAGCCCGTGTCCCAGGCCCGGGCCCCGGGGCGCATCGGCTCCCGCCGTCCGGCACCGTGGAAGCGGACCAGGCGGACGAGGCCCGTGTCCTGCCCCGGCGGCCCCAGGAGCAGCGCCTCGCCGCCGGCCGTCGCCGGCAGCGACCAGGCGGCGATTTCAGCCGGGTCCAGGGCACCGCGCCACTTCACCTCGTAGCCCCCGATCTCGCGGAAGAACCGCGCGGTGCGGTCGAGGTCCGTGACGCTGACCACCCCCTCCTGCCAGGGGCGGGTGGTCACCGGCGCCGGCGCGGCCGTCGCAGCAACGGCGCCGGCGAAGGTGAAGAGCAGCGCGAGGCGTCGAACCAGGGCGCCCATATCAGCGCTCCCCGCCGCGGACGGCGGCCAGATCGCGGCGCAGTACCTCCAGCAGCATCTGCTCGTACCAGCCGCCGACCTGCTCGCCCGCGGCGGCGAGGTAGGCATCGACCTCCGCTGCCGTGGCGACATCGTCACAGCCGCCCAGGCGGCCGGCGAGATAATCATTGCTGTAGCCGATGCGCGCGGCCTTGAGGCCGGCATCCGCCGCCCGCTTCATCGTCTTCGCGGCCGCGCAGGCGTCGCCCTCGCGCTGGTACATCAGCCCGAGCACGAACTGCGCCTGCACGTGGCCTGCGTCGGCGGCCTTTTCGAGGTGCGGCAGGCCGACACGCCAGTCGCTGCCGTTGCGGTCCGCGTGGTAGACCAGCGCGCGCCCCAGCTGGTAGTGGAAGCGCGGCTCGGCGGGGTCATCCTTCACCGCCTGCTCGCAGGCGGCGATGGCGCGGACGGTGTCGACCGCCTTCGAGCTGACGCCCGGACCCACGTGGTACGGATCCGACGGGTGTGCCGCCTCCCAGTCGCAGGCCGTCAACGTCTGGGCGCCGGCGGAGCCGGCGAGGAGCAGGCTGAAAAAGGCAAGCAGGATTCGCATGGGTTTCTCCTCAGTCGGGTTTCACTTGCAGGATGATCTTTCCGTAATGGCGGCGCTCACCGATCATGGCGTGCGCGCGGGCGAGTTCGGCCAGCGGCAGCACCTCGCCGACGATGGGCCGGAAGCGACCGTCGGCAAAGCGCGGCAGGGCCTCGCGGCGAAAGCCGGGGAGCGTTTCCGTCGGGTACTGCGGGCTGGTGCTGATGCTCATGGACAGGAGCTGCATGTTGACCATGCCGATGGCGAGGTTGAAGGTGATGTCCTTGCCCCCGGTGCTGCCGAACATGACCACCTTGCCGTCCATGCCCATGCTGTCGAACAGCTCCTGGGCGGTTGCCTCGCCGATGGTCATGAGGGCGACGTCGACGCCGGCACCGCCGGTGGCGTCGCGCACGCACTGGCTGATGCGCTGGTCCCGGTAATTGATGGCGAGGTCCGCGCCCGCGGCCCGTGCCGGCTCGAGCTTGTGATCGCTGCTGGCGGTCACCGCGGTCCAGCAGCCCGCCGCCCGGGCGATCGGCAGCGCGGCGCTGCCGACGCTGCCGGCCACGGCCTCGATGAGCACCCGCTGCCCCGGCTGCACGCGCGCCACCGTGTGCAGCGCATGCCAGGCGGTCAGCCAGCCCACGGGAATGGCGGCACCCTCGACGAAGGAGAGCCGGTCGGGGAGCGGCATGAGATGCGCCTCGTCGAAGAGCACGTAGTCCGCGTGACAGCCGCGGGCGCGGCCGAACACCCGCTGCCCCACGGCGAATCCCTCCACGCCGGGCCCCAGGGCGGCGACCGTTCCCGCCCCCTCCATGCCCATCACGAAGGGCAATGGCTGGCCGCTGTAGCTGCCCGCGCGCATGCGCGTCTCGGCAAAGTTCATCCCGCTGGCATGGACCGCCACCAGCACCTGGCCGGGGCCCGGCTCCGGGATGGGCAGTGATTCCCACTGCATCACTTCCGGTCCGCCGAATTCATGCACCACCCAGCCCTGCATGGTCTCGCTCATGCTTTTCTCCCGCTCAGCAGTCGATCGATGTCCTCCACCTCCAGGCCGGACGGCACGGGGGTGAGGAGCAGGTACAGCAGCCCGGCGCCTACCAGGGGCACGCCAACCAGAAGGGCGTAACCCTCGGCCCAGCCGATGGTCTCGATGCCCCGGGCGACCATGAGCGGCCCGGCGGCGGAGCCCAGCGTGACCGCCAGCGAACCGCAGGTTGCCATGGCGGTGGCCCTGAGCCGGGTGGGAAACACCTCGGCGAGGTAGGCAAACTTCACGGCGGCGCTGCCGTAGAAGAACATGCTCATGAGCGCATAGGCGATGAGCAGCTCCGTGAACCCCTCGGCGACCCAGACGAGACCCTGGAAGCAGCAGGCCCCGGTCAGCGTCCACAGCACCACCGTCGTGCGGCGGGTGAGCAGGAATTCGCCGACGAAGGCGGCGAGGAGGTAACCGAGCACGCCGATGGCATTGCCGGCGCCGATAAGCACGGAAAAGTCGAAGGCCTCGAAGCCCCGGACCTCGCGCAGGTAACTGGGAAAGAGAAAGATCGAGGCCGCGTAGGCCCAGACGAACAGGAACTGGGAACAGAACAGGAGCACGGCCCGGGAGCGGATGCCGGGCGCGAGCAGGTCGCGCACGCGCGCGGGCGCCGCCCCCGCCGCCCGTGCCTCGGCGAAGCGCTGCGGTTCGCGCACCACCCGTCGCACCAGCAGCGCCAGCGGCAGGCTGACCAGGCCGAAGAGAAACAGCCAGCGCCAGTGGTAGTCCTTGAGGATCCAGGCGGCCCAGACCGAGGCCAGCGCCCAGCCGAGCGGATAGCCGATCTGCAGGATGCCGAGGAAAAGCCCGCGCACGCGCGCCGGGAACTCCTCGGTGATCAGGGCGCCGGTGATCGGGTAGGTCAGGCCGCCGACGCCGATGCTGCTGCCGCGCAGCACCGTGAGTACGGCGGGGTTGGGGGCGACGGCATGCAGGGCGACGAGCAGCGATGAGACCACCAGGGACAACTGCAGCATGAGCCGGCGCCCCAGCCGGTCCGTGAGCACGCCCAGCGCGACGATGAGCAGACCGCCGATGACGAAGGCTGCGGAAACGATCCCCATGACCCCGCTCAGGCTGAGGCCGAACTCGGCGCGGATGGCCGGCACGGCGTAGCCGAAGAGGGCGAGATCCATCTGCGCGGTGGTGTAGGCGGCCAGCGACAGCGCGAAGACCGCGGCCGGGTAACCGCGGAGTGCCCCCGGGGCTAGGCCGGCTGCGCGCTCACCAGCCACTGGTAACCGTCCGGGGCATCGAAGGTGAAGGCCGGGGCGCCGAACTCGTCCTCGACCACGGCGCCGGCACGCGGGGCGCCGGCATCGAGAACGGTCTCACGCAGGGAGGCCGGGGCGAGACTGCCGACAGCGTACAGGCACAGGCCGCGGCTGCCGGCGCGCGACAGGTCGCGGCAATCCTCGCTGTCGCGCTCGCTGCTGTACAGCTGGAGCAGACCGCTCGGCACACCGGGGGCGCGGATGCGCTCCACCTCGAAGCACTCGCCCGCCGCGAGGTCCAGCGCTGCGGCCGTCGCCGGATCGTCGCCGGAGCGGTGCTGCTCGCCGTGCGGCGCCGTCTCGAAGCCGAAGGCCGCCTTGTAGAACGCGCTATCGAAGGAGCGCGGCGGCTGGATGATGTTGGCGTGGCTGGCCTCGGTATTGCTGAACGGCAGCGTCAGGTCGAAGGTACCGAAGCCGGGGCGGTCGAAGCCGCCGCGCTGGATGAAGGCGAGGCGGTAGTCCTCGCTGAATACCAGCGTCTCCCGAAGGCCGACGAAGGGCGCTTCCAGGCTGACCGCCGGTGCGGGCTTTGCCAGCGGCGCG
>CAJWWA010000243.1 GCA_913048495.1 uncultured Halieaceae bacterium | reverse complement strand
CGAGCGCCTCGAAGGCGCCACGATGCCCGATGCCTTCCCGCTTGACCGCACGCAGTGGTCGGACACGGACGGGGACGGGATCGGCGACAACCCGAATTCCGGGACGTCAGACGGTTGTCCAAACGTGGTCGGCGATTCATTCTGGGACCGTCTGGGCTGCCCCGACAGCGACGGTGACGGTTGGTCGGACCCCACCGAAGATTGGGGTCCGAACGGCGAATGCACGGGAGCAGACGCCTTCAAGGACGATCCAACACAGTGGTGCGACTCCGACGGCGACGGCTACGGCGATACCACCGGCCTGCCGTTCTACAAGCACTTCTTCGCCGGGGGCTTCGGCTCCGTGCGCGGGTACGAGGTGAACACGCTCGGGCCGCGGAGTACGCCGCCGGTCATCTACGATGTCAGCCAGCCGACCACGGGCATCGACGAGGATGGCAACCCGACGGAGGTCGGCGGTCCGAACCGGGACCAGTTCGGCTACGTCCTCGACCCGGCGACGGACAAGCTTACCTTCCAGGAAGTGCAGAATTTCCGGCGTCCGCCGCCCTTCGGCGGCAACGCGCTCATCGAGGGCTCCGCGGAACTGCTGTTCCCGCTGCCCTTCATCAAGGACCGCAGCCGCCTGCGCTCGGCGTTCTTCTTCGATATCGGCAATGTCTTTGACACCAAGTGCGGTGGCGACCAGCTGAACTGCTTCGATATCGACCCGGATGAACTCCGCTACTCGGCAGGTATCGGCGTGACCTGGATCTCCGGCTTCGGCCCCATGACCTTCAGCCTGGCCAAGCCGCTGAACGCCTCCGATATCGATCGCGAGGAAGTGTTCCAGTTCACCCTCGGCCGCGGCTTCTGACCACCAAAGGCCAATGACCTACCGCAAACCACTGACAGTAAACTACACAGTAAACAACGGGAGAGTATCGTGACCAGACTCGCCAAACTGACCCTGGCGCTCGCAGCGCTGACCCTGCCGGCCCTTGCCGCCGCCCAGGGCAAGATCGCCGTCGTCAACCTGCAGCAGGCTATCCTGCAATCCGACCGCGCCCAGCAGGAGCTGGAACAGGTGCGGAACCAGGAGGACTACAAAGCCGACAAGAAGGAGTTCGACCAGCTGAAGAAGGAGCTCGACGAGCTGGTGCAGGACTTCCAGAAAGACGCGGCCGTCATGAGCCAGGAACAGCAGCTCGCGGCGCGCAAGAAGCTGGCCTCCAAGCAGTCCGACCTCGAGCACGTGGCGGGCAAGCTGCAGGCGGCGGAGCAGCAGACCGGCCAGGCGCTGCTGCAGGAGATGTCGCCCATGGTGCAGGAAGTGCTCCGCGACCTCATCCAGACCGAGGGCATCGGTCTCCTGCTGCAGCGGGAGTCGGTGATCCACGCGGACCCGGGTTACAGCATCACCGCCAAGGTGACCGACAAGCTGAACCAGATGAACGCGCAGTAAGGGCCGGGCCGGGGCCCCGACCCGGTCGGGGCGCCCGCTGCAGTTCTGGTCGCCGGGGCGGTGCGCACAGCGATGGCGCATGAAAGGCCGTAGCGGGTATAAGGAGACGGCTCGTCGAGGAAGACGGTTCGTGGAAGACGGCTCACACAAGAAGAAGGGAGCATTGACATGCTGATGGACACCGACGGAATCCGCGAGCACCTGCCGCACCGCTATCCTTTTCTACTCGTGGACCGCGTCGTCGAGCTGGTGCCCGGCGAGTCCATCGTCGCCTACAAGAACCTCAGCATCAACGAGGAGTTCTTCCAGGGCCATTTCCCGGGCAAGCCGGTCTTCCCCGGCGTGCTCATCCTCGAGGCCATGGCCCAGGCCGCCGGCATCCTCGGCTTCAAGTCCCAGGACAAGACGCCGGCGGACGGTTCCATCTACTACTTCGTCGGTGCCGACGACCTGCGGTTCAAGCGCCCCTGCATCCCCGGTGACCGGGTCTACCTGCACGCGAAAGTCCTCGGTGACCGCCGCGGCATCTGGAAGTTCGCCGTGCGCGCGGAAGTGGACGGCGAGCTCTGCGCTTCCGCCACGATCCTCTGCGCTGACCGCAAGGCCTGACGCCGTCGCGCCGACCGGTGCCTGATCTCCTCGCCGGCGAACTGGCAGCGCTGCGCCAGCGCGGCGCGCCGGTCGCCGGGGTGGACGAGGTGGGCCGGGGCCCGCTGGCGGGCGACGTCGTCGCGGCTGCCGTGATCCTCGACCCGGCACGCCCCATCGCCGGGCTGGCGGACTCCAAGCGCCTCTCCGCCGGCCGCCGCGAGACCCTCTCGGTTGTCATCCGCGAGCAGGCCCTTGCCTGGGCCCTCGGTCGAGCCAGCGTCGAGGAAATCGACCGCATGAACATCCTCGAGGCCTCCCTGCTGGCGATGCGCCGCGCCGTCGAGGCGCTCGCGACCGTGCCCGAACACGTGCTCGTAGACGGCAACCGGCTGCCGCGCTGGCCCTATCGCGCAGAGGCGGTGATAGGGGGGGATGGCCTGCACGGCGAGATCGCCGCCGCGTCCATCCTGGCCAAGGTCACCCGCGACGGCGAGCTTGCCGGGCTTGCCGAGCGCTACCCGGGCTACGGCTTCGACCGCCACAAGGGTTATCCTACCCGGGAGCACCTTGACGCCCTGGCGCGGCTGGGGCCGACGCCGGCGCACCGGCGCAGCTTCGGCCCGGTCCGGCGCCTGCTGGGACCGGAGAGTGCCGGGAGAGCACCTGGAGGAGGCAAGCGCGAGCGATGACCGATTTCGTCCACCTGCGGCTGCACAGCGAATACTCCCTGGTCGACGGGCTGGTCCGGGTGGGGCCGCTGGTGAAGCGAGTGGCGGAGCTCGGCATGGGCGCCGTGGCGCTCACCGACCTCTGCAACTTCTACGGCCTGGTCAAGTTCAGCAAGGCGGCTTTCGCCGCCGGCATCAAGCCGATCTTCGGCGCCGATCTCCTGGTCGTGGACCGGGAGGACCAGGACGAGACCTCCGCGCTGTCGCTGCTGGTCATGGACGGCACCGGCTACCGCAACCTCACCGAGCTCATCTCCCTGGCCTACACGCAGGGTCAGCGTCTCGGCATCCCGCGGGTGACCCGGGCCTGGCTCGATGCGCACGCCGAGGGGCTCATCGCCCTCTCCGCCGGCGCCGCCGGCGATGTAGGCCGGGCCCTGGTGGGGGGGCGCCGGCAGCAGGCGGCGGAGCGACTCGAGGAGTGGATGGCGCGCTACCCCGGCCGTTTCTACCTCGAGGTGCACCGGGCCGGGCGCGAGGGCGACGAGGATCACCTGCACGGGGCGGTGGAACTCGCCGCGGAAGCCGGCTGCCCGGTGGTCGCCAGCAACGATGTCCGCTTCCTCACGGCGGACGAGTTCGAGGCCCACGAGGCCCGGGTCTGCATCGGCGAGGGCCGCACCCTGGACGACAAGCGCCGGGTGCGGCGCTACCGGCCGCAGCAGTACCTGCGCTCCCCGGCCGAGATGGCGGAGCTGTTCTCGGACCTGCCCGAGGCGCTCGAGAACACCGTGGCCATCGCCCAGCGCTGCAACTTCCTTATCGACCTGGGCAAGCCCTGCCTGCCGGACTACCCGGTGCCCGACGGCCTGACCATGGACGGCTTCTTCCGCCAGCTGTCCCTCGAGGGACTCGACCGGCGTCTCGCGAAGCTGGGGCTTGCCGGCGACAGCGATGCGGAGGCGCGCTACCGGCAGCGCCTGGAACACGAGCTCGACACGATCATCCAGATGGGGTTCCCGGGTTACTTTCTCATCGTCATGGACTTCATCCGCTGGGCGAAGGAGCAGGGCATTCCCGTGGGCCCCGGGCGCGGCTCCGGCGCCGGCTCGCTGGTCGCCTACGCGCTGGAGATCACCGACCTGGACCCCCTCGCCTACGACCTGCTCTTCGAGCGCTTCCTCAACCCGGACCGGGTCTCCATGCCGGACTTCGACGTGGATTTCTGCATGGAGCGCCGCGACGAGGTGATCGACTACGTCGCTCGGAAGTACGGCCGCGAGGCGGTCTCGCAGATCATCACCTTCGGCACCATGGCCGCCAAGGCCGTGGTCCGCGACGTGGCCCGGGTACAGGGCAAGTCCTACGGGCTCGCCGACAAGCTCTCGAAGATGATCCCCTTCGAGGTCGGCATGACCCTCGAGAAGGCTCTCGAGCAGGAAGAGAGCCTGCGCGACTTCCTCGCCGAGGACGGCGAGGCGCAGGAGATCTGGGACATGGCCGAGCAGCTCGAGGGCGTGACCCGCAACGTCGGCAAGCACGCCGGCGGCGTGGTGATTGCACCCTCGCGGATCACCGACTTCTCGCCGCTCTACTGCGACGAGGATGGCGGCAGCCTGGTCACCCAGTATGACAAGGGCGACGTGGAGGACGCGGGGCTGGTCAAGTTCGACTTCCTCGGCCTGCGCACGCTGACGATCATCGACTGGGCCGTGCGCATCATCAACGCAGAGCGGGAAAAGACCGGCGAGGCCCCGCTCGATATCAGCACGCTGCCCCTCGACGACCGCGCCACCTTCGACCTGCTCAAGTCGGCGGAGACCACCGCGGTGTTCCAGCTCGAGTCGCGGGGCATGAAGGAACTGATCGCCCGGCTGCGGCCGGACTGCTTCGAGGACATCATTGCGCTGGTCGCCCTGTTCCGCCCCGGACCGCTGCAGTCCGGGATGGTCGACAATTTCATCAACCGCAAGCACGGTCGCGAGGCCATCGCCTACCCGGACCCGCACTACCAGCACGAGCGCCTGAAGCCGATCCTCGAGCCCACCTACGGCATCATCCTCTACCAGGAGCAGGTGATGCAGATAGCCCAGGCGCTGGCCGGCTACACGCTCGGCGGCGCCGACCTGCTGCGCCGGGCCATGGGCAAGAAGAAACCCGAGGAAATGGCCAAGCAGCGCGCCGTGTTCGCCGACGGGGCCGCCCGGCAGGGTGTCGACGCGGAGCTCGCGACGCATATTTTCGACCTGGTGGAGAAGTTCGCGGGCTACGGTTTCAACAAGTCACACTCGGCCGCCTACGCCCTGGTGTCCTACCAGACCGCCTGGCTCAAGGCGCATCACCCGGCCTCCTTCATGGCCGCGGTCATGAGCTCCGAGCTGACCAATACCGACAAGATCGTGGTGCTTATCGAGGAGGCCCGCCGCATGGGCCTCACCGTGAAGCTGCCGGACGTGAACGAGGGCAGCTACGCGTTCACCGTGAACGGCGAAGGGCAGATCGTCTATGGCCTGGGGGCGATCAAGGGCCTCGGCGAGGGTCCGATCGAGTGCCTGCTCGCGGCGCGCCGCGCGGGCGGCGACTTCCGCGACCTGTTCGATTTCTGCGACCGCACGGACCCGCGGC
>CAJWWA010000242.1 GCA_913048495.1 uncultured Halieaceae bacterium | reverse complement strand
GGCGTCCTGCCGTTCCGCCTGCTCTGGGTGCTGGCCCTGCCCGTGGGCACGGTGGTGCAGCTCGACCTCATCTGGCTGCTCGCCGACACGCTCAACGCCTTCATGGCCATCCCCAACCTCATCGCGCTCCTGCTCCTCGGGCCGCTGGTCTTCCGCATCTCCCGCGACTACTTCGCCGGAACGCGCTGAGCGCGATCGACGGCGGCGTTGATCTCGCGCAACGCCGCCAGCCGCGCACTGTGCAATCGTTACGGCAGATAAGAACAGGGGGAAAACCGCCATGACCGAGGTTCAGACCTCTCCCGATGCCTGCGTGGATGCCGCGATCGCGGCCGTGGGCAAGGACATCCGCCTGGGGGCACCGCTCGGCCTCGGCAAGCCCGTGCAGCTGCTCAATGCCTTCTACCGGCGCGCCGAGGCGGACCGCAGTATCCGGCTGCACATCTACACCGCGCTGTCGCTGGAAGTCCCGGTGCCGAAGGACCCGGTGGAGAAGGAACTCGCGGGGCCGATCATCGAGCGCCTCTTCGGCGACTACGAGGGGCTGGCGTACCTCGAGGCGCTGCGCGCGGGCACGCTGCCGGACAACATTACGGTCAGCGAGCTGTACTTCAAGGCCGGCTCCATGAAGGGGCTGGCCAGCGCGCAGCAGCACTATATTTCCAGCAACTACACGCACATTGCCCGGGATCTCTGCGCCGCCGGGGTCAACGTGCTGGTCCAGCTCGTTGCCTCCCGCGGCTCCGGCGGCGGTCGCCGCCTCAGCCTGTCCTGCAACCCGGATACGGCGCTCGACCTGCTCGCCTGCCTGCAGCGTGAGCGCCCCGGCAGCTACCTGAGCATCGCCCAGGTTCACCCGGACCTGCCGTTCATGACCAATGACGCGGAAGTGTCCCCGGAGACCTTCGACCTGCTGCTGGAGAACCCGGCGCTTGACCGGCAGCTGTTCGCGGTGCCCAACCCGGCCATCCCGCTGGCCGACTACGCGACCGCGCTGCACGCCAGCAGCCTGGTGGTCGACGGCGGCACGCTGCAGATCGGCATCGGCGCCCTCGGCGACGCGCTGGCCCACGCTCTCCTGCTCCGGCACCGGCGCACCGCCGACTACCGCGCCGTGCTGCGCGCCCTCGGCGGCAACGCCGCCGGCGGACGCTTCGAGGACGGGTTGTACGTCTCCACGGAGATGTTCGTGAACGGCATGCTGCAGCTGATGGAGGCGGGTATCGTCAACCGCCGCGTCTACGACAACCTGGCGCTGCAGCAGGGCCTGAACGAAGGGACGATCACCGACACGGTTGACGAGCCGCTGTTCCGCTACGCGCGGCAGCACGGCCTGCTGCCGAAAGCGCTCGACGCGACCTCGCTCGCCGAAGGCCAGTACTGGGGCCTGCTGCCGGCGGAGCTCGGGCTCGCCGGCGCCTCCCTCACCCTCGGGGCCGGGGAATTCCGCAACGATCTCGATGACAGCGAGACCCGCGCGCGGCTGCTGGCGGCGGTCGGCGGGGCCCGGCTGCGCCACGGTCACGTGATCCACGGGGGCTTCTTCCTGGGCCCCCGGGACTTCTATGCAAAACTTTGCAACCTGGAGGACGAGGCGCGCGATGCCATCTGCATGACGAGCGTCCTGCGCACGAACCAGCTGCTGCAGAACTATCCGCTCTACTGCGCCCAGCGCCGGAACGCCCGCTTCATCAATACGGGCATGATGGTGAGCCTGAGCGGCGCGGTGACGTCCGATGCGCTCGAGGACGGCACCGTCATCAGCGGGGTAGGGGGGCAGTACAACTTCGTGGCGATGGCGCACGACCTGCCGGGTGCCCGCTCGATCCTCTGTATCCGCGCGACCCGGGGCAGCGGCAAGGGGCTCTCCTCGAACATCGTGCCGCACTACGGCCACACCACGATCCCCCAGCACCTGCGCGACATCATCGTCACCGAGTACGGCGTGGCCGACCTGCGCGGCCAGGAGGACGCGGAGGTGATCCGGCGGCTCATCGCTGTCGCCGACAGCCGCTTCCAGGACGAGCTGGCGCAGGCGGCGAAGGCCGCCGGCAAGCTGCCGCAGGACTACCGCGTGCCCGCGGAGCAGCGTCACAACCTGCCGGGGCGCCTGCAGCAGGCGCTCGCCGGCTACCGCCAGGGCGGGCTGCTGCCGGACTACCCCTTCGGCACGGAGATGACCGACGAGGAACTGACCCTCGCCAGCAGCCTGCGCCGCATCAAGGCCCTCAGCGAGGAACCGGCGCATTTCCTGGCGCGCACGGTGCGTGCGCTCCTGCACCACCCGCAGCACGAGGAGGCGAAGCACTACCTCGAGCGCATTCACCTGGACCACCCGGAGACGAGCCGGGAGTTCATCCTCCAGCAGCTGCTGCTGCTGGACCTGGAGGAGCGGGGCCTGCTGCGCGCGGGCTGATACAGCCACGCTTGGGTGCAGGGGGCGGCGCTTCCCCGGGGCAGCGGCCGCGCGCTATGCTTGCGCCATGCCCGTCACCCTCGACAACAAGCTGGTCATCGCCATCTCCTCCCGCGCGCTCTTCGACCTCGGTGAGAGCCACCGGGTCTTCGAGGAGCAGGGCCTGGCCGCCTACTCCGAGTACCAGGTAGCCCGCGAGGAGGAGCCCCTGGCCCCCGGCGAGGCCTTCCCCCTGGTGGAGAAGCTCCTGCGCATCAACCAGCGCCTCGAGGGCGATGCCCGGGTCGAGGTGGTCCTGCTGTCGCGCAACAGTGCCGACACGGGGCTGCGCGTGTTCAACTCCATCCAGCACTACGACCTCGCGATCAGCCGTGCCGCGTTCTGCGGCGGCGCCAGCCCCTGGCGCTACGTCAATGCCTTCGGCTGCCACCTGTTCTTGTCCACGGAGCCGGAGGACGTGCGCAACGCACTGGAGTGCGGCGTCGCCGCGGCCACGCTGGTTTCGTCGAAGGGCGCCAAGGGCGCCGACGACCAGCTTCGCTTTGCCTTCGACGGCGACGCGGTGATTTTCTCCGACGAGGCCGAGCGCGTGTTCAAGCTCGAGGGGCTCGAGGCGTTCACCGCCAGCGAACGGGCATCGGCGCGCAAGCCCCTCGAGGGCGGGCCTTTCAAGCCATTCCTCGCCGCGCTGCACGAGCTGCAGCAGGCCTTTCCGCCGGCCGAGGCGCCGATCCGCACCGCGCTGGTCACCGCGCGCTCCGCGCCGGCCCACGAGCGCGTGATCCACACGCTGCGGGCGTGGAACATCCGCATCGACGAGTCCATTTTCCTCGGCGGCCTGGACAAGGCGGACTTCCTCCGCGCCTACCAGGCCGACGTGTTCTTCGACGACCAGGAAACCTACTGCCGCTCCGCCGGCTCCCACGTGGCGACGGGCCACGTGCCCCACGGTGTCGCCAACGACCCCCGCTGAGCCTTATTACGGCTGGCGCTGGAATACCGGTCTTTTGATGGCTATTCTTCATAAAGCCGTCCCTCGCCGGGACGCCGGGCCGTGCGCCACGAGGCACAGGGGGAGCATCGCGTGAAACTGCAGCAGCTGCGCTACATCTGGGAGGTCGCCCACCACGACCTCAACGTTTCTGCAACGGCGCAGAGCCTGTTCACCTCCCAGCCGGGTATCAGCAAGCAGATCCGCCTGCTCGAGGATGAGCTCGGCGTGGAGATCTTCGCGCGCAGCGGCAAGCACCTGACCCACGTCACGCCGGCGGGCGAGGTCATCCTCGAGACCGCCGGGGAGATCCTGCGCAAGGTCGAGAGCATCAAGCAGGTGGCGCAGGAGTTCTGCGACGAAAAGAAGGGCGCGCTCTCCATCGCCACCACCCACACGCAGGCCCGCTACGTGCTGCCCCCGGTGATCCGCGGCTTCATCGAGCGCTACCCGGAAGTGTCCCTGCACATGCACCAGGGCACGCCGATGCAGATCGCCGAGCTCGCTTCCGACGGCACGGTGGATTTCGCCATCGCCACGGAGGCGATGGAGCTCTTCGGCGACCTGGTGATGCTGCCGTGCTACCGCTGGAACCGCAGCGTGATCGTCCCCCGGGACCACCCGCTCGCGCAGGGCGGCGAGCTGACGCTCGCCGATGTCGCGGCCCACCCGCTGGTGACCTACGTGTTCGGCTTTACCGGCCGCTCGCGCCTGGACGAGGCATTCTCCGCCGCGGGGCTCACGCCCCGGGTCGTGTTCACCGCCGCGGATGCCGACGTGATCAAGACCTATGTTCGCCTCGGCCTCGGCATCGGCATTATCGCCAGCATGGCCCACGACCCGAACAACGACCGTGACCTCGTTGCCCTCGACGCCGGTCACCTGTTCGCGCCCAGCGTGACCCGCATCGCCTGCCGCAAGGGCACCTTCCTGCGCGGCTACATGTACGACTTCATCGAGGACTTCGCACCGCACCTGACCCGGGAACTGGTGCAGGAGGCCTTCGCCGCGCGCAGCCGCGGCGAGGTCGAGGCGCTGTTCGATCACGTGGACCTGCCGACCTACTGAACCCTTACCGGAGCGTCGACTCCAGCGTGCGCAGGTAGCCGCCCACCTTGTCGTAGATCTCGCGGTGTTCCGCGTCGCAGGCCGAGTCGGCCACCACACCGCCGCCACCCCAGCAGTGCAGCTCCCCGTCCTCGGCCAGCAGGCTGCGGATCAGAATGCTGCTGTCCATCCGGGCCGCGTCATCGAGGTAGAAGACGGTGCCGCAGTAGGCCTGCCGGGGCGCGGGTTCGAGGGCGTGGATGATCTCCATGGCGCGGCGCTTGGGCGCGCCGGTGATCGAGCCGCCGGGCAGGCTGTCGCGGAGCAGGGCTACCGGGCTGTGGCCGGGCGCTAGCTCACCGCGGACGGTGCTCACCAGGTGGTGCACCGCCGGAAAACTGCGCAGCGCGAAGAGCTCCTCGACGCGGATGCTGCCGGGGCGGCAGTTGCGCCCCAGGTCGTTGCGCAGCAGGTCGACGATCATGAGGTTTTCCGCCCGGTCCTTGCTCGATGCGGCGAGCTCCTGGGCGATAGCCCGGTCGGTCGCGGCGTCTTCCGCCCGGGGCCGGGTCCCCTTGATCGGCTCCGTGGTCACGACACCGCTGCTGACCGCGAGGAAGCGCTCCGGGGAGCGGGAGAGCAGGGCGCGGCCGTCGCCGAGCGGCAGGTAGGCGCCGAAAGGCGCACGGTCCGTGCCGCGCAGCATGCTGTAGGCATCGAGGGGGTCCCCGCGGAAGGGTGCCGTAAAGCGCAGCGCGAGGTTGACCTGGTAGCAGTCGCCGGCGCGGATCCATGCCTGTACCCGCTCGAAGGACTCGCGATACCCCGCCGCGTCCCGGTTCGGCGTGAACGGGCGCTCCAGCGCGAAGGCGGCCGTTGCGCCAGCGGCCGGCG
>CAJWWA010000241.1 GCA_913048495.1 uncultured Halieaceae bacterium | reverse complement strand
CGAAGCTGACACGAAAGGCCAGCTCCGCCGAGCGCCCCAGCCGCGCGATATCGCCAGGCGCCATATGGTCGGCCAGACCGGTCGTACCCCTGTCACCGGCCTGCGGCAGCGACCACAGCGGTGGCAGGCGGGGAAAGAACAGGAACAGCACCAGCATCAGCGGGAACGCCTGCGCCAGCATCACCCCGGCCAGCCGCGCCGGCGCCAGCTCGAAACCCTCGCCGGTGCGGTGCAGCGCGACCAGGGCCGTGGTCAGCAGCCAGGCGACGACCACAGCGTAGAACACGATGGGCAGGTCCTGGCTGAAAAGGAACTCCGTGATCAGCAGGAAGAAGCCCAGGAAAATGAGCACGTAGCCATCCTTGCGCGACACCGACTCCACCAGTTTCAACGCGTAGGCCGCGAGCAGGAGCGCCACCGTCGGTTCCAGGCCGATGAGGCTGCCGTAGCTCCAGCCGATGCCGGCCATGGCTGCGCCGATGAGTACCAGCTTCAGCCAGCGCGCCGGTGCCGCCCGCGGCGCCGAGCTGTTGGCGCAGGCATTGAAGGCTGAAGGGGTCGACCTGCTCTTCGGCTATCCCGGTGGCGCCAACCTCGAGATCTTCGACGTGCTCGCCGGCGCCGGCATCCGCTGCGTGCGCACCGAGCACGAGCAGGGGGCGGTGCACGCGGCCCAGGGCTATGCCCGCGCCAGCGGCCGCATCGGCGTGTGCCTGGCCACCTCGGGCCCGGGCGCGACCAACCTAGTGACCGGGCTCGCCGACGCCAACAGCGATTCCACGCCGGTGGTCGCGATCACCGGCAACGTGCCCACGCCGCTCCTCGGCAAGAACGCCTTCCAGGAAGTGGACATCGTCTCCATCACCCGGCCGATCACCAAGAAGAGCACGCTGGTGCGTCGGGTGAGCGAGATACCCGAAGTGGTGCGCGAGGCCTTCGCGCTGGCAGGCGGTAACCGCCCGGGGCCGGTGCTCATCGACATCCCCAAGGACATCCAGCAGCACTACCCGAAGGATGCCGCCGGCAACTACACGCCGCCGCCGATCCCCGCGGTGATCGAACCGCCCGAGCCGGCCATCGGCGGCCTCGCCGAAACCCAGCTCAAGGAGGCCTGTCGCCTCATCGGCGAGGCGCGGCGGCCAGTGATCTATGCCGGCGGCGGCATCGTCGCCGCGGGCGCCGGCCCGGCACTGCAGCAGCTGGCGGAGGCGCTGGCCTGCCCGGTGGCCACCACGGTCATGGGCCACGGCATCTTCCCGCCGGATCACCCGCTGGCCCTCGGCTGCCTGGGCATGCACGGGGCAAAGGTCGCCAACGTCACCGTCAACGAGGCGGACCTGGTGCTCGCCCTGGGCGTGCGCTTCGACGACCGGGTGACCGGCCGGGTCGACGCCTTCATCGCCGAGGGGCGGATCATCCACATCGATATCGACCGCGGCGAGCTCAACAAGAACAAGACCGTCACGCTGCCGCTCTGCGCCGACCTGGCACAGGCCCTGCCGCAGCTGGTGGCCTGCGCGGAGGCGACGGACCGCGAGGACTGGCTCGGCTACCTCGACGGCCTGCGCAAAGACTTTCCCTACCCGCTGCCGCGCCACGATGACTGCATCAGCCCCCAGTATGCCATCGCGCGCCTCAGCGAGCTGACCGGCGGCGACGCCATCGTCAGCCTCGGCGTCGGCCAGCACCAGATGTGGGCCATGCAGCACTACCGCAGCCGGCGCCCGCGCGGTTTCCTGTCCAGCTCCGGTTTCGGCACCATGGGCTACGGCCTGCCCGCCGCCATCGGCGCCAAGGTCGCCTGCCCGGATGCCCTGGTGATCGACATCGACGGCGACGGCTCCCTGAACATGACCGTGCACGAGCTGGCCACTTGCCGGCGCTACGGTATCGGCGTCAAGGTCGTCGTCATCAACAACCAGTGGCTGGGCATGGTGCGGCAGTGGCAGGACATGATCTACGACGGCCACCGCGCCGAGTCGGGCCTCGCCGACCCCATGGCGGTAAAGGCGGCGGGGGAGGCGGACATCTACCCGGACTTCCCCACCATCGCCGCCGGGTACCGAGTGCGCGCAGAGCGGGTGTCGCACCCGGGTGAGCTCGATGCGGCCTTCGAGCGGCTGCTGGCTGACCCGTCGGAGCCGTACCTCCTCGATGTGATCGTGGCGGCCGAGGAGAACGTGTATCCCATGATCCCTGCGGGGGGCAGCTACCGGGAGATGATCATGGGGCCGGAGGATATGGACGAAGAGGCCCGGGAGCGGCAGGGGAGCAGTATCTGACGCGCTGGGGCGGCTGGTTTAACGCACCGCCTTGCTGCGTGCCTCAAGGTACCGCAATCGCGCTGCCTCGCACTCATCATCGAGCAAGCCGGCGAGCAGGCTGTCGGCATCCGACCAAGACCGGGAAAGGCCTACCTGGGTAGCGGTCACCGCATCCACGTGGCGCTTGGTGGCCTGGACAGGTAGGGCGGGGCGCTTCGCTACCTCCTCCGCCAGGGCATCCACGGCGGCGTCCAGCTGGTCGTCTTCCACGACGCGGTTCAGGAAGCCGGCGTCCAGGGCCTCGTCGGCATCGAAGGGCCGGCAGGTGATCACCAGCTCCTTGGTCAGCGCCGGACCGATCTCGCGCACCAGGCGTGGGATGCCGCCCCAGGCCAGCGGAATGCCCAGGTCGACCTCGGGGATGGAGAAACGGGTTGAGCGGGCCGCGACGCGCAGGTCGCAGGCGGCGGAGAGCACCAGCCCCCCACCTACGCACCAGCCGTGCAGCCGGGCGATGGTGATCGGCCGTACCGCTTCCAGCGCGTCGGCCATAATACGGCCGGCATCGGCCGCCTCCCGGGCGCCGGCTTCACCGGGCCCCGGAAAGCCGGCGAGATCCGCGCCGGCGGAAAAGCTGCGGCCGCGGCCGCCGACGATGATCACCCGGACCTCGGGGTCGGCATCGAGAGCCTGGGCGGCGGCGGTAAGCTCCCGTAACGTCTGAACGGAGAGGGGGTTCAACTTATCGGGGCGGTTTAGCCAGAGGCGGGCGATGGCCCCCACCTGTTCGATAACCAGGGTTTCGCACATCCATCGGTCTCCGGAGTGGGATGAGGTTGGATAGTTGCGCATGCTTTCCATCGGTGTAGCGACTATCACTGCTGTGAGTAGTAGGGCAGAGCCGAGCATACCAGTATGATCGGGGCTGGCCACCGGTGGGACGCGTATGGACGAACTCGCACTGCTTCTCGAACTGCATCACGGCGGTGAGCGCCAGGGACCAGGGGGCGATGACGAGACCCACCTGGCGATCACGTTGGCGGGCCTCGCGGAGCGCAAAGGACTGGCCGTCGCCGATATCGGCTGCGGAACGGGCGCCTCGGCCCTGGTCCTGGCGCGTGAACTCGACGCGCGTATCACGGCGGTCGACTTCCTTTCCCCGTTCCTTGAGCGGCTGCAGGCCCGGGCCTGGGAAGCCGGCCTGGCGGACCGCATCGAGACGCTCGAGGCCTCCCTGGTTGACACAGGAGCGGCCGGCGGAGCTTGAGGAGCACTGGCTGAACGAGTACGCGGAGGTCGACACGGCATCGGCCAAGGTCGCCCAGCTGGAGGCGGCGGGCTACACGCTGCTCGGCTACTTTCCCCTGCCGGAGCGTTGCTGGCTCGACAATTACTACCGGCCGCTGCAGGCGCGGTTCGATGCGTTTCTTGATGCCCAGAACCATTCTGCGGCCGCAAGGGATATTGTTGCAGCCGAACAGCGCGAGATTTCGCTTTACGAGCGATTTTCAGCGTATGTGAGCTACGGCTTTTATGTCGCGGGTCGGCTGCACGATGCATAGCCGGTAGAGCAGTGTGCGCTCATTGGCCGGCGGTTTCCGTGCGGCTATTCCACCAGTTCACCCCTGTGCCTTTATTTTGCCGTTGCTCATCTGGAACAACGGAGTCAGGCTTCCTTGCCTGAAGTAACGAGACGTATCATGGGGGTATCAAAGCTGACCTCAAAAGGGCAGATTACGTTGCCGCGTGATGCCAGGCTGGTGCTCTGCCTGGCATTGGAAAAGGTGCAATACTGCCGCGACCGCGCATGGCCCGGCATCGCGATTTGATCGCGCTCTGCCTGCAGGGAAGCTACTCTGAATGCATGACCGTAAAGCTGACCATACGCAATGTTTCCCCCGCAGTTCGCGATCAACTGGCGGCCCGGGCTTCACGGCAAGGCAAGTCGATTCAGGAGGACTTGCCGCAGGAACGCGAGCGACTGGCCCCCCATCCCACCCTGGAAGAGGTGAGCGACCGGATCCGGCAGCGCGAGGCCCTGGCTGCCACCGAGCTTGCGGTTGATGATGTGCTCAATGCGCGGGATGCCGACCGCCGTTGAGGGTTGTCGTTGCCCTGACCTGCTACGACGCCCTGTACGTGGGTATCGCTGAGGCCAGGGTGCTTGATGGCACCCCCTTCCTGCATTGTGGCGGTGGGCCAGCCCGCCAAGCGGGCCGGCTACGGCGCGATCGGCTATGGCTGCGATGCAGCAGACTTGGCCAACTACAACCAATTCGGGCCAGCGGTGTTCCCCGTCGAAATCAGCGTTTCGGTAGAGCTGGCCTGAACTTGTATAGCTGCTTCGCCCGCGGCGAGGGCGCGTGGCTGCCGGTCACTCCGCGCTGAAATGCTCGGCAAGGCTGATCAGCTTGAGGTCTAGCTGGCTGATCAACCATTTTCCGCGGATTTTCTCCACGTACAAGGTGTAGGTGCCGTTGGCGACAGACACGTTCGTGACCACTCCGGCCGCGGGGTTTTCCTCGCTGGGATCGAAGACCGTCCTTGTGGCGCTGAGGTAGGCGGTGAGTGTGGCTGTCCGGCCCTGCCTTTCCACCATGAAGTTGCTGAGCATGTGCTGGCCGCGGGAAATGGACAGGCCTGTTTCCACATCTCTTGGCACGGCAGGATCGACGATTATCGAAGCCCAGGCGTCCGGTCCAGTGATGGACACCGCGGCGGGCTCGTTGAAGTCCGCCCCGGCCGGCCACAGGTTGAAGATCGCGTCGTCCGTGAAGCACTCCTCGTAGATCGCCAAGCCCTCATCGAATGCGTCGGGGTTGCCCGGTTCGCCGAACGTATCAGTGCCCTCGGCATAACAGAGCATGAGGTCGATGATCTCCTCCTTGGCCTGGAGGTTGTCCGCCAAGGCGAAGGCCGGTGCAAGACCCATACCCAGGCTCACGAGGACGGCCAGCCAGCGCCGCCGCACGGCGCGCGGAAGCTCTTCTACGATTGCAACCAACGTCATCTTGGTTCTCCCTTTTCTTATCATCTGGACTTCCCGGGTGGGAAGCCACTGCTTCGTCAGGGCCTCATCATCCTCG
>CAJWWA010000240.1 GCA_913048495.1 uncultured Halieaceae bacterium | reverse complement strand
CCTGCCGCTCCAGCGCCTCCGTGCGCAGGAAATAGCCGCTGATGTCCTCGCTGCGCCCCTCCCGCGACAGCGGAATACGCGAGAAGCGCAGCCCCGGGTTGGCGCCCAGGAAGGCGCCGACGCTGGTGCCCGCGTCCGCCGTGCGCACCACCATGCGCGGCGTCATCACGTCGCGGGCGGTCACGTCCTTGAAGCGCAGCAGGTTGCGGATAATCGCGGTCTCGCCGCGGGCGAACACGCCCTCCTGTGCCCCGAGCTCGGCCAGGGCCAGGAACTCGGAGCGGGTCAGCACCGAGGCCGAGTGACTGCGGTTGAGGCTCCGGGTAACCAGCTGGCAGGCCCAGACCAGCGGGTACAGTGCGGCGATGATGAAGGCGAGGGAGCGCGCCGTGAACGGCGCGAGCCGCTGCCAGAAGCTGGCGCCGAGGGTCTTGGGAATGATCTCCGAGAGGATGAGCACGGCGAGGGTCATGGTCGCCGGCACGGCCAGCGAGGTGATCAGCGGGTTGGCATCGGCCCAGATCAGCGCGGCCTGCTGGCCGACGCCGATGGCGCCGACGGTGTGAGCAATGGTGTTCAGCGTGAGAATGGCCGCCAGGGGCTGGTCGATGTTGCGCTTGAAGCGCTCCAGCCGCGCCCCTGTGCGGCCACCCTGCTCGAGCTGCAGGCGCGCGTAGGCCGGGGTGATGGACAGCAGCACGGCCTCCCAGAGGGAGCAGAGGAACGAGGTGATGATGGCGACCAGGAAGAACGCCACCAGCAGTGACAGCATAGCCCCGACCCCTCAGCCGCCGAGGCCACCCATGAGCACGTACTTGATCTCCGTGTAGTCGTCGATGCCGTATTTGGAGCCCTCGCGGCCCGACCCCGACTCCTTGACCCCGCCGAAGGGCGCCATCTCGTTGGAGATGAGCCCCTCGTTGATGCCGACGATGCCGTAGTGCAGGCCTTCGGCGACGCGCCAGGCGCGGCCGAGGTCCCGCGTGTAGAAGTAGCTGGCGAGACCGAAGGGCGTGTCGTTGGCCAGGCGGATCGCCTCGGCCTCGTCCTCGAAGCGGACTACCGGGGCCACCGGGCCGAAGATCTCGTTGTCGAACACCGGCATGCCCGCGGTGACGCCGGTGAGCACGGTGGGCTGGTAGAAGCAGGGGCCGAGGTCGTGGGGCGCGCCGCCCAGGGCCACGGCGGCGCCCGCGTCGACGCTGCCGCGCACCAGGGCGTCGACATCCTCCACGGCGCGGGTGTTCACCAGCGGGCCGATGGCGACGCCGTCGTCGAGGCCGTTGCCGACGGCGAGGTCGGCGGTGGCCGCCACCAGCTTTTCCACGAAGGCATCGTGGATACCCGCCTGCACGAGGAAGCGGTTCGTGCAGACGCAGGTCTGGCCGCTGTTGCGGTATTTCGAGGCCATGGCGCCGGCCACGGCGGCGTCGAGATCGGCGTCGTCGAAGACGATGAACGGCGCGTTGCCGCCGAGCTCCATCGAGGTGCGCTTGAGGGTCTTCGCGCACTGCTCGACCAGCGTCTTGCCGACCGGGGTGGAGCCGGTGAAGGTGAGCTTGCGCACCGTCGCGTTGGCGGTCAGCTCCCCGCCGATCGCCGAGGAGCTGCCGGCCACCACGTTGATCGCGCCCGCCGGAATGCCGGCGCGCAGGGCGAGTTCCGCCATGGCCAGGGCGGACAGCGGTGTCTCGCTGGCGGGCTTGATGACGACGGTGCAGCCGGCGGCGAGGGCCGGGGCCGCCTTGCGCGCGATCATCGCGTTGGGGAAATTCCAGGGCGTGATCGCCGCCACCACGCCGACGGGCTCGCGCAGGCAGAGAATGCGCTTGTCCGGCGCCGGCCCCGGCAGGATGTCGCCATCGATACGCTTGGCCTGCTCGCCGAACCACTCGATGTAGGACGCGCCGTAGGCGATTTCACCGCGGGACTCGGCCAGTACCTTGCCCTGCTCGGCGGTCATGATGCGCGCCAGATCCTCCTGGTTCGCCATCAGCGCGTCGTACCAGGCCCGGAGCAGTTTCGCGCGCTCTTTCGCGGGCCGCCGGCGCCAGTCGACCATGGCCCGCTCGGCGGCCTCGACGGCGCGGCGCGTCTCGGCCGCACCGACCTTCGCGACCTCGGCGACGGTCTCGCCGGTGGCCGGGTTGCTGACGGGCAGGCGCGCCCCGTCATCCGCATCGATCCAGGCGCCGTCGACGAGCGCGCCGGTCTTCAGCAGGGAGGGGTCGCTAAGGGAAAGGTCCATGGTCTGGCTCCGGGTTCAGTGACTGGTGTTCAGGCGTTAGCGGCAGTGTCGCGCCGCCGGCGCCGGGAACGCAAGCCGTGGCGGCGCAGCAGGCCGCGGAGCTGGTCATAGGACAGCCCCAGGGCCTCGGCGGTGCGCCTCTGGTGATACCCGTGCCGGGCCAGCGCGTCCTCGAGCAGGCGGCGCTCGTAGGCGTCCACGCGGGCGCGCAGCGGGGCGTCCCCGGGCTCCGGCTCCGGGGCGGCGGCGGGCGCTTCGTCCGGCGGCGCGGCCGCGGGCAGGGCGGGGCGCGCTTCGGCAAAGGGGTCCAGTACCACGTCGGCGACCGGCGCCGTCGGGTCTCCCCAGCGGTACACCGAGCGCTCGACGGCATTCTTCAGCTCGCGCACGTTGCCGGGCCAGGGGTGGTCCCGGAGCCGAGCCAGCGCCCCGGCGCTGAAGCCGGGGAACAGGTCCCAGCCGAGTTCGGCGCTCATCTGGATGGCAAAATGCTCGGCCAGTTCCTCGATGTCCTCGCGCCGCTCGCGCAGCGGCGGCAGGTACACCACGTCGAAGCCGAGCCGGTCCAGCAGGTCGTGGCGGAACTCGCCGGCGGCGGCGAGGGCGGGGAGATCCGCGTGGGTGGCGGCGACCACGCGCACGTCCACCTGCAGCGTGCGCTGCCCGCCCAGGCGCTCGAATTCCCCGTACTCGACCAGGCGCAGGAGCTTCTCCTGCAGCCGGGCGGACGTAGTGCCGAGCTCGTCGAGAAACAGGGTGCCGCCGTCGGCCCGCTCGAAGCGACCGCGGTGCGTGGCGGTGGCGCCGGTGAAGGCCCCGGGCTCGTGGCCGAAGAGTTCCGACTCGAGCAGGGACTCGGCCATGGCCGCGCAGTTCACCTTGATGAACGGGGCATCCCAGCGTGCCGAGAGGAAGTGCAGCCGCTCGGCGGCCAGCTCCTTGCCGGTGCCGCGCTCGCCGAGCACGATGACCGGCCGGTTCACCGGCGCCAGCCGGGACAGGTGGTCCAGGGCGGCGGCCAGGGCCTCGGAGTTGCCGATCATGCTGTCGGGGGCGCGCATATTAGTTTTTTAGACCTAATGGAATGGCATTACCAGCCCCAAATAAGGTCTATTACGCCATAAAAAGCAACCGTAATGTAAGTATTTGAATGAGATAGAGCCATTAACTAATTGTTTTAAAACACCAATCGCCAGGTTGGTCCGGGGCTTGTACTACCTACAGCGACGCGGCCGGATACGCCGGCCCGCAGGTGACAGAGGATCCAGGACCTTGCAGGCACGCCCCGATCGACTGCTCATCTACCTCGCGCTGGCGCTTGTCGGTGCCGCCATCGCCAGCATCACCGGCCCCTCGGCGGGCCTGCTGACGCTGCTGCAGGTAGTGATCGTGGTCGAGGCGATCAATCTCCTCGGCGCCCCCGGGGACGGCTGCGACGGTAACGGGTCCCGTTCAGGCACAGGAGAGTGACCATGGGCATTTTTTCCCGCATGACCGATATCATCAACTCCAACATCAACTCGCTGCTGGACCGGGCGGAAGACCCGGAGAAGATGATCCGGCTCATCATCCAGGAGATGGAGGACACCCTCGTCGAGGTGCGCAGCTCTTCCGCGCGGGTCATCGCCGACCGCAAGCAGGCGGCCCGGCGCCTCGAGCAGCTGCGCGGGGAGGCGGACGGCTGGGAGGAGAAGGCCAAGCTGGCCATCCGCAAGGGCCGGGAGGATCTCGCCCGGGCGGCGCTGCAGGAGAAGCGCGAGCTCGAGGAGGAGATCAGCGCCGTGGATGCGGAGCTCGCCGCCACGGACGAGCACGTCGCTCACCTCAACGAGGAGATCGGCCAGCTGCAGCAGAAGCTCTCGGACGCCAAGGCGAAGCAGAAAACGCTGGCCATGCGCAACGCGACCGTGGAGTCGCGCATCAAGGTCAAGCGGCAGGTGCATCGCGAGGCCCTGGACGACGCCTTCACCCGTTTCGAGCACTTCGAGCGGCGCATGGACAACCTGGAGAGCCAGCTCGACGTCATGGACATGGGCCGGGACGTGTCCCCGGGCCTGGCCGCGGAGATCGACGCCCTGCAGGAGGACGAGCGCCTGAACGAGGAGCTGGCGCGGCTGCGCCGCGAGGTCAGCGGCGAGAGCCCGGGCAGCGGCGGCTAGGCCGGCTGGTATACCCTTGAAGACATTCACGACCACAGGATCGATCAATGGACTACTGGGAATTCATGTTCGTCCCCACCGTGCTGTTCATGGTGGTGGTGGCGCCGATCTGGATCGTCATGCACTACCGTAGCGTCAACCGCTCCAGCCGCAGCCTCAACGAGGAGGACCGGCAGCGGATCGAGGACATGCTGGTGACCGTGGACCGGCTGACGGAGCGGATCGGCACCCTGGAATCGATCCTGGACGATGAACAACCCGACTGGCGGCAGCAGGACGGCCGCGGTCGCAGCGAGGAGGCCTCATCATGAGCCGCAGGGACCCACGCAGCTTCGGCGCGCGCAAACGCGCCGGCTGGGGCATGGACCTTTTCCGCAACACCCGCCGCAGTCGCGTGGCCGGTGTCTGCGCGGGCATCGCCGACTACTGGGACGTCGCTCACTGGGTGGTGCGCCTGCTGTTCATCGCCGCGTTCCTGTTCACCGGCACGCTGGCGCTCTGGGCCTACCTGGCCGGCTGGCTGCTGCTGGCGCCGCGGCCGCGCGGCTCCGTGCCGGGCGAGGGCGTGGACGAACCGGGCCCGCAGCGCCCGATGGAGTACGACGAGCGCCGCCACGACTACCGGCCGCAGAACCCGTTCCGCTACAGCGAGAGCGCCAGCGTGCGCCTGGAACGCGCCCAGGAACGGCTCGATGCGGCGCTGCGCCGGGTCGAGGCCATGGAGCGCCACGTGACCTCCCGCCGCTACCAGCTGAACAAGGCCTTTTCCCGGCTCTGAGGCCCCGGCGGGACCGGCAGCCGGCTCCTTTATCACAGCGCGGGCCTCCCTTTCCGGGGCGGCCCGCCTGCGCTATGCTCCCTGCTTATAACGATATTCCGCTTCCCGCAAGAAGCGCCCCGCACACCGTGCAGGAGGTCCATGACAGGATTTGGTCAACCGTAGAACCAGTCGTC
>CAJWWA010000239.1 GCA_913048495.1 uncultured Halieaceae bacterium | reverse complement strand
CTTCACGGTGCCGCTGCCCGACGCGCTCGAGCCCGCCAATGTCGCCGCCGCCCTCTGCGCGGTGGATGAACTGCTCACCCGGGCCCCGGGCGCCGCCGAGCGCGCGCTCGCGCGCCTGGTCGTGCCCGGGCGCCGGGAGCGGCGGCGCCTCGGCAGCGGGGAACTGTGGCTCGATGTCGCCCACAACGCCGATTCCGCCGATGGCCTCGCCGCCGCCCTCGGCCGGGCGCCGGCCGCGGCCACCCACGGCCTGTGCGCTGTCATGGGTGACAAGGACCTCGCGGGCATCTTTGTACCGCTCGCCCCGCAGCTCGACAGCCTGGTGGTCTGCGGCCTGCCGGGTAACGCGCGGGCCGCGCCGGCGGAGCGGCTCGCCGCCGCGGCCGGCGCGGCGGGCGTTCCCGGGGTACAGCGTGCCGCAGATCTCGAGGCCGGCTGGCGTGTGCTCGCACCGCGGGTCGCCGCGGGCGCGCGCGGCGTGGTCTTCGGGTCCTTTTTTACCGTAGCGGGTATAATGCCGCAGCTCGCGAACCCCGCCACCGAGGAGCCTGCCTGCGCCCGTGGATAACATCCTCAAACAGCGCCTCGTAGGCGCGCTGATCCTGCTGGCGCTGGGCATCGTTTTCTGGCCGATCATCTTCGTTGCCCCGGAAGAGGCGCGGCTCCGTGAGGGCGTCATGGCGCCGCCGCCGCCGTCGGTGAGCCGCGAGCCCCTGCCGGCGCCCAGCGACGCCGGGCTGCGCGGTTCGCCGCCCCGCGAAGCGATCGCGGAGCAGCCGGACGTCACCCTGCCAGACGCCAACGCGTCGGCCGGGCAGGGCGCGCAGGAAGCGCCCACGGGCCAGGCAGCCGCTGCCGGCGCAGCGTCGGAGGAGGGCGCCGCGGAGCCCGCTCCGGTACCGCAGCCGAGTGCCGACGAGCCCTATCCCACCCGGGACCGGGCGCCCGAGGTGGCCGCCTTCGACGACGACGGCCTTCCGGTCGCCTGGGTCCTGCAGGTGGCGACCGTGAGCAGCGTGGAGAAGGCGCGCAAGCTCCGCGACGAGCTCATCGGCAACGGCGAGAAAGCCTTCTACGAGCCCCTGCGCCGGGACAACGACACGCTCTACCGCGTCTACGTCGGTCCCAAGTTCGAGCGCGCCCAGCTGGCGCCGATCAAGGCGCGTGTCGACGCCCGCTACGGCGTGAAATCCCTGGTGTCCCGCTATGTGCCCTGAACATCGCGGCGCGAATGCCCGGGCCGTGAAACACGCCGCTGCAAACGCGCGGGGCCGCCTGCCATGCTGAACCACTGGCCGGACCTCACCGCCTTCAACGGCTTCGACTGGCTGGTGATCGTGATCGTCGCCCTGTCCGCCCTGGTCAGCCTCTGGCGCGGCTTCTCCCGCGAGGCCCTGTCGCTGGCGGGCTGGGTGCTCGCCTTCGTGCTCGCCAACGTGTTCGCCTCGCGGCTGTCGAGCGTGCTGGCGGACCTGATCGAGAATCCGACCGGGCGCTACATCGTCGCCTGGACCGTCGTCTTCGTGGCGGTGCTGCTCCTCGCGGGGCTGGCCGCGCGGCTGTTCACGCGCCTCGTGCGCGCCTCGGGGCTCGGTCTCCTCGATCGCCTCCTGGGCAGTGTCTTCGGTATGCTGCGCGGATTGCTGATCGTGATCGTGCTGCTCTTCCTGCTGCGGCAGCTGGTACCGCCGGCGGAGCAGCAGTGGCTGCACCGGTCGCAGCTGGTCCCCTACCTGGACCCGCTGCTGGACTGGAGCCTGCGCGCCTTTGACGACGCCAGGGCGGGGCGCCTCCCCGCGCTGGCCACCTGACAGAACACGGGAGCCTTAGCCATGTGTGGCCTGGTGGGAATCGTGGGCAGCGGCGCGGTCGACGTCGCCCCGGATATCTACGACGCGCTGACGGTGCTGCAGCACCGCGGGCAGGACGCCGCGGGCATCATGACCTGCAGCGCCGGGCGCTTTCACCAGCGCAAGAGCGAGGGGCTGGTGCGCGACGTGTTCCGCCAGGAGCACATGGCGCGCCTGGAGGGCGCCATCGGCGTCGGCCACACCCGTTACCCGACCGCCGGCAGCTCCGGGCCGGCGCTCGCGCAGCCGTTCTACGTGAACTCCCCCTACGGCATCGCGCTGGCTCACAACGGCAACCTGACCAACTCGGCGGAGCTGGCGCAGGCGCTCTTCGACAGCGAGCTGCGGCACCTGAATACCGACTCGGACTCGGAGGTGCTGCTCAACGTGCTCGCCTTCGAGCTGCAGCGCCTGGGCAAGCTGCAGCCGCAGCCGGCGGACATCTTCGCCGCCGTCGCCGCCGTGCACCGGCGCTGCCGCGGCGGCTACGCGGCGGTGGCGGTGATCGTGAACCACGGCCTGCTCGCCTTCCGCGACCCGAACGGCATTCGCCCGCTGGTCTACGGCTACCGCGACGGGCCGCGCGGCCGCGACTACATGGTCGCCTCCGAGAGCGTGGCCCTCGACGTGCTCGGCTACACGCTCGCCGGCGACGTGGCCCCCGGCGAGGCGGTGTTCATCGACGCGGCCGGCCAGCTGCACCGCCGCCAGTGTGCCGCCAACCCGCAGCTGCGCCCGTGCATCTTCGAGCACGTGTACTTCGCGCGGCCGGACAGCATGATGGACCAGATTTCCGTGTACAAGACGCGCATGCGCGCCGGCTCGACGCTGGCGCGGAAGATCCTGCGCGAGTGGCCGGAGCACGACATCGACGTGGTCATCCCGATCCCGGACACGAGCCGCACGGCGGGGCAGTCCCTGGCCCACGACCTCGGGCTCAAGTTCCGCGAGGGCTTCATGAAGAACCGCTACATCGGCCGCACCTTCATCATGCCCGGGCAGAGCCAGCGTAAAAAATCGGTGCGCCAGAAGCTGAACCCGATCCGGCTGGAGTTCGAGGGCAAGAACGTCCTGCTGGTGGACGACTCCATCGTCCGCGGCACCACCTCCCGCGAGATCATCCAGATGGCCCGGGACGCCGGCGCTGCGAAAGTGTACCTCGCCTCCGCGGCGCCGCCGGTGCGTTACCCGAACGTGTACGGCATCGACATGCCGGCGGCCGAGGAGCTCATCGCCCACGGGCGCAGCGTCGAGGAGATCTGCAGCGCCATCGGCGCCGACTACCTGATCTACCAGGACCTCGACGACCTCATCCACTGCTCCGCGGAGGGCAACCCGTCGGTGGACGGCTTCGACTGCTCGGTCTTCGACGGCGCCTACATCACCGGCGACGTGGACGAGCGCTACCTGAAAGACCTGAGCGACGCGCGCAACGATGCCGCCAAGGCACGCGGCGACGCGCGCGAGCGGGCGCACGGCGCCGTGGTCGGTATCTACAACGACCGCTAGGGCAGAGCATCCGATGAGCGACGACGACAGCGACTTCCTGCGCAGCCTGGGCCCGGCCACCCGCGCCGTGCGCGCCGGTATCGCCCGCGGCCCCGAGGGCGAGCACGGCGAGCCGATCTACACCACCTCGAGCTATGTGTTCGCCTCCTGCGAAGAGGCCGCCGCGCGCTTCGCCGGCGACAGCCCGGGCAACGTCTACTCCCGCTACACCAACCCCACGGTGCGCGCCTTCGAGGAGCGGCTGGCGGCGCTGGAAGAGGGCGAGTCGGCGGTGGCCACCGCCTCGGGCATGGCGGCGATCTTCGGCGTCTGCGTGGCGCTGCTGAAAACGGGCGATCACGTCATCTGCTCCCGCGACGTGTTCGGCGCCACCGCGGGGCTCTTCGGCAAGTACCTCGCGCGCTTCGGCATCGACACCAGCTTCGTGCCGCTCGCGGACCCGGCCGCCTGGCGCGCCGCGCTGCGGCCGACGACCCGGCTCCTGTACCTGGAAACGCCCTCGAACCCGCTCTGCGAGATCGCCGATCTCGGCGCCATGGCCGCGCTTGCGCGCGAGGCCGGGGCGCTGCTGGTGGTGGACAACTGCTTCTGCACGCCGGCGCTGCAGCGGCCGCTGGCCCTCGGCGCCGACATCGTCATCCACAGCGCCACCAAGTACCTGGACGGCCAGGGCCGCTGTCTCGGCGGCGCCGCCATCGGCGCCGCGGCACCTATGGACGAGCTGCGTGCCTACCTGCGCACCTGCGGGCCCACCATGAGCCCCTTCAACGCCTGGGTATTCCTGAAGGGGCTGGAGACCCTGTCGCTGCGCATGCGCGCCCACAGCGAAAGCGCCGGGCACCTCGCCCGCTGGCTCGAGGAACAGCCGGCGGTGGAGCAGGTGTTCTACGCCGGCCTGCCGCATCACCCGGGGCACGCGCTCGCCGCGCGCCAGCAGAGCGGCTTCGGCGGCGTGCTGTCCTTCCGCGTGCGCGGCGGCCGCGAGGCGGCCTGGCGCTGCATCGACGCGACCCGCGTGATGTCACTGACGGCCAATCTCGGCGACGCCAAGACCACCATCGTGCACCCGGCGACGACGACCCACGGCCGCCTCACGGCGGAAGAGCGCGAGCGGGCCGGCATCAGCGAGAACCTGGTGCGCGTGGCCGTCGGGCTCGAGGACGTGGCCGACCTCGAGGCCGATCTCGCCCGCGGCCTCGCCGCCGCGGAGGCGTCGTGAGCCAGGCCGGGATCCAGGGCGCCATCGACGCGGCGGTCGACGAGGTCGCGACGGTCCTGCTCGGCAAGGAGCCGCAGGTGCGCCTCGCCCTGTGCTGCCTGCTCGCCCGCGGCCACCTGCTCATCGAGGACCTGCCGGGCATGGGCAAGACCACGCTCTCGCACGCCCTGGCCAGCGTGCTCGGCCTGTCCTACAACCGGGTGCAGTTCACCAGCGACCTGCTGCCCGCCGACATCCTCGGCGTCGCCATCTACCAGCCCGAGGACAACAGCTTCCGCTTTCACGTCGGCCCGGTATTCACGCAGGTGTTGCTCGCCGACGAGATCAACCGCAGCACGCCGCGCACGCAGAGCGCGCTGCTCGAGGCCATGGCCGAGCACCAGGTCACCGTGGAGGGAGAGACGCGCCCGCTGCCCGAGCCGTTCTTCGTCATCGCCACGCAGAACCCCCTTGAGCAGTCCGGGACCTACCCGCTGCCCGAGTCCCAGCTCGACCGTTTCCTAATGCGCATCGAGCTCGGCTACCCGGCCCCGGGGGCCGAGCGCGAGCTGCTCCGCCGCGGCGGCAGCGACCGCCAGGGCGGCGCCCTGCGCCAGCGCATGGGTCCCACCGAGCTCGCCGCGGTGCGCACCGCGGTAGACGCGGTGCACTGCTCGCCCGCGCTGCTCGACTACCTGCAGCGGCTGGTGGCGCGGACCCGCGAGCCCGGCGAGTTCGCCGTGGGCCTGTCGCCCCGGGGCGCGCTCGCGCTGCTCGCCGCGGGCAAGACCTGGGCGGTGATGCACGGCCGC
>CAJWWA010000238.1 GCA_913048495.1 uncultured Halieaceae bacterium | reverse complement strand
CCCCCGGTCCGCCCACCGCATCCACCCCCAGCGTTTCCAGCGCCCGCCATTGCGCCCGACTTTCCACGCCCTCGGCGATCACCTTGACCCCCACCGCGTGTACCAGGGTGCTGAGCGTGCGCAGCAGGTTTTGGTTGGTCGCGTCGCTGTCGATGTCGCGCACGAACACCGCATCGAGCTTGACATAGTCGATCCCCACGTCGTGCAGCTGGCCGAGATCGGCCAGGCGGCGACCGACCCGGTCCATGCCCGTCTGCATGCCGTGGCGGTGGGCCACCGCCGACAGCCGGCGGAAGTTCGGCATGTGGTGATAGGCGGCGCTCTCGGCCACCTCGAGCGCCAGCCGCGCGGTGTTCCCGGTCTCGGCGGCGCGGCGGTCAAGCCAGCCGGGGAAGTCGTCGTCGGCGAGCGCGGCGGTCGACAGGTTCACGGCGAGCGGCTCACCGCTCTCGGCGGCGAGGCGCAGGCCTAGCTCGACAACGCGCCGGTCCAGCTCCCCGGCGAGCTGCAGGCGATTGATCCAGGGCAGGAAGCGGGCAGCGGGCAGCAGCTCGCCGTCCTCGCGCAGGCGCACCAGCCCCTCGCGGTGCAGTACCGTGCCGCCGTGTTCCAGCACCGGAAAGGTAATGAGGGTGAAGCCGTCGCCCGCGAACGCCGCCGTGAGGCTAGCGCGCCAGTACTCCAGCTGCTCCCGCACCGGCGTCCTGGCGCCGCGCTGGGCGAGTGCCACTTCACCGCCGCCACCCTGCTCAGCACCCTGCAGGGCCGCGTCGAGGGCCGTGAGGAGATCGCCGGCGCGGTCGCCGGGCTCGTACTCGCCGCAGGAGACCGGGATTTCCGGCAGCTGCACGTCGTGGGCCGTGAAGGCCGCCGCGAGCACGTCCTGCAACCGGACCCCGACGGCCCGCGGGTCCTCGGCGCCGGGCGCGAGCAGGGCGATGTCGGAGCCGTTGAGGCGGCCGCAGGACCAGTCCCGGTCGCGGCACAGGGCGTTGAGGTTGCGTCCGGCGCTGGCGAGGACCGCATCGAGGACCTGGCGGCCGTAGGCCTCGTTGTAGCGGGTGAGCTGGGTGAGCCGGCCGATGCAGAAGCTGCCGGTCGCGCCGGCGTCATCGCCGGCGAGCGTGGCCGCGAGCTGTGCGCCGAAGGCGCCGCGGTCGAGCAGCCCGGTCACCGGGTCGGCCGTGGTCGCGCGCTGCAGCTGCTCCAGCCGCTCGCCCTCGCTGGCCAGCATGTCCCGGACGCGGGCGGAGAGTCGGTTCATCGCGCCGACCAGGTCGCGGAACTCCCGCGTGTGCGGCTCTTCCAGGGTGACGAAGCGGCGCTCGCCGATCGCGCTGGCCTGGCCGACCACGCCGGCCAGCGGCGCCAGCAGCCGGCGCAGGAGCAGCGAACCGGCCGCGCCCGCGGCCAGGGCGGTGAGGAAAAAGGCCAGCGCCTGGGTCCAGGTCGTCCGCCACAGTTCGTCGTAGGCAAAGCGGGAGTGGCTGCGGACCTCCAGAGTCCCGGCCTGGCTCCAGCCGCGCTGGATCGTCGCGACTCCCGGCGCGGCCTCGATAGGCAGGAGGCCCGTGAACCACGCCGGCGCCCGGGTGCCGGCACCGCTGTCGCGCCGCTCGAGGAGTACCTCGCCGTCGGGACCGGTCAGCCGGATGAGCTCGTAGAAGCCGGTATCGAACTGCGCGGCCAGGGTCAGCTCCATGAGCACCGGGTCCGCGTCCTGCTGGGTCAGGGAGATCGCCAGGGCGGTCGCGTTGTCGGTGTTCTTGATGGCGAGCTGCTGCTCCAGGTAGCGCTTCGCCGACACGCTGCTGAGCGCCACGCTGACAAGGAACACCAGCGCGAGCAGGAAGACGATCGCCAGCCAAAGCTGCTTGTAAAGGGACATGGACTCACTCCCGGTCGGCTTGGTCAGTGTAAACCCTCCTCCCGCATGCGTTGCAGGAGGTCCCGCCAGCGGGACAGGCGTGCTGTCGGGTCACGGCTCGCGGGGGCGGCCCCGGCGCCGACCCAGATCCCGACCGTGTTGAAGCCGAAAACGGGGGTCAGGTCCGTGCGCTCGGAAGCGGGCAGCACGTAGGCGGCGAGGTTGTCGAGAATCAGGGGTTCCGCGCCGGGGCGCGGGTAGTAGGCGAGCACCATGTGGGCCCGGGGCTCGCCCCCGCCCGCGGGGCGCGCCCGGACATAGGTGATGCGCAGCGCCTCCGCGGGAACGCCGAGTTCCAGCAGGCTGACGTACTTGGCGATGCTGAAGTCTTCGCAGTCCGCGGCGCCGCGTGAGAGAGCCTCCATGGGGGTGGCCCAGTAGTCTTCCTGTCCCCAGATTGCCCTGTCATCGCGCCAGGCCAGCTGCACGTTGAAGAAGCGATTGACGCCGTCGAGCTGGTCCGGCACCGGTCGGCCCGCCATGGCCGCGATCAGGTCCTGCCAGAGGCCGACGCGCGCGGCCGTCTCGTCGCCGTAGCGGTCCCGGGCCGTCGCCAGCAGCTGCTCGCGATCGGCAAAACGCGACTCGGCCAGCAGCGCCACCGCGAGCAGCACGGGCAGCAGGCGCCGCAGGCATGGCGCTGCCGCAGTGGCAAAGGACGCCCGGTGTTCCGGTCCCGGGGCCGTCACGGTCCGCTGCTGCTCACTGGAACCGGTGTCCTGTCCGTTTGCCCGGCCGGGCGATCGCAGGGAGATGATTCACACGCTTTCTGTTCCTTGTCGGCGGTGCGGGTCTGCGGTCCCCGTGCAGCGCGCGCGGGAAAGTGTGACTAGGCGCAAAAAAGCAGAAAAAACTGCCTGCCGCAAGCCGCCGAACCCGGTTTGCTGGGGTAAAGTGGCGCCGTCTTGAGGCCATCGCGGCACCTGCTGCGCGGGTGTCATCCCCGGCCAGCATAGCAATCGGACGCCCGTCGTGCGCGGGTGCCGCCTGAGGAAAGAGTCATGAGTCTGCTGTATCGCTACGCAAAACGACTGCTACCCGCAGCCGTCGGTGTCGCCCTGGCCGGGCAGGTGGTGGCGCAGGGCGCCCCCGCGGACTTCCGCTCGGCCATCAACCAGGCGGTGAACACCAACCCCCGCGTCAGCGCCGAGTACTACAACTTCGAGGCGGCGCGGGAGTCCGAACGGGCAGCCCGCGGCGGCTACCTGCCGAGCGTTGACCTGTCTTCGGAGATCGGCCGTGAGCAGCGCGACACACCGCTGGTCAACCTCGGCAGCTACACCCGCGATGCGACCCGCTTCACGGTGACGCAGATGCTGTTCGACGGCTTCGAGACGCGCAACACCGTCGCCACCCGCAATTTCGAGAAACTGTCGCAGTACTACAACCTGCGCAGCATTTCCGAGACGGTCGCCCTCGAGGCGGCGCAGGCCTACCTCGACACGCTCCGCTTCCAGCAGCTCGTCGAGTACGCCGAGGACAACTACGTTTACCACCGGCAGATTTACAACCGTATCCGGGAGCGTGCCCGGGGCGGCGTGAGCCAGGGTGTCGACCTGCAGCAGGCCGAGGCGCGGATCGCCCTCGCCGAGTCCAACCTGGTGACCGAGCTGCAGAACCTGCATGACGTGCAGGCGCGTTTCCAGCGCATCATCGGCGACCTGCCGGCGGACGACCTGGCTATGCCGACGCTGCCGGACACGCTGATCCCCGAGCTGCGCACGGCGGCGCTCGACGTGGCCTACAGCCGCAGCCCCGTGATCAACGCGGCGATCGAGAACCTGCGCGCGAGCCAGGAGTTCGTGAACGCCCGCAACGCGCCGTTCATGCCGCGCATCGACCTGCGCTACCGCAACGAGGTCGAGCACGATACGGACGGTTTCGAGGGCACCTACGACGAGGAGGCGATCGAGCTGGTGCTGAACTACAACCTGTTCCGCGGCGGTGCCGACAGCGCGCGCAAGCGCGAGGCCTACGCCCTGTACAACGCGGCCATGGAAGAGCGCAAGCAGGCCTGCATCAACGTGCGCCAGGAGACGATGATCGCCTTCAACAACATCCGGGCGCTGACCGAGCAGGTGCAGCTTCTCAAGCGCAACCTCGAATCCCAGGACCAGACGCGCCGCGCCTACAAGGACCAGTTCGACATCGGCCAGCGCACGCTGCTCGACCTCCTCGACAGCCAGAACGAGTTCTTCGACACGCAGCGCGCCTACATCACGGCGCAGACCAATCTCATCGGCGCCCGCGCCGAGACCCTGGCCAACATGGGCCTGCTGCTCGCCGCCCTCGAACTCGACGGACTGAACGCCGAAGAGATCGAAACCCTGAAGCTCGACTTCAGCCGCGACCCGGACGACGACAACGCCCAGCCGCTCTGCCCGCCGGAGCCGCCCCCGGAAATCGACATCGACCGCGCGACGCTGTTTGATCGCCTGGACCAGCGTGCGGCCAGTGGCGGAGGCTGAGCTGCTGCACCCCGCGGCTGCACGCGGGCAAAAGAAAGCCCGCCTCCCGGCGGGCTGAGTCCTTCCCGGCCCCTACCTTCAGAAGCGGGCGGTGAGTCTCGCGCCCCAGATCTGGCCCTCTTCGAGGTACTGGGCGTGGGAGCCGACCAGGACGGGGACGTCGAAGCTCTGCATGAACACCTCCTCGTCGAAGATGTTGCGGCCGTAGGCCATGAGTTCCCACCAGTCGCCGCGGAGTCCGAGGCGCAGGTTCACCTTGGTGAAGGAATCGATCACGTCGAGCGGGTCGTTGTCGCCGGCCGAGTTGAACTCGTCCCTGTAGTTGGCTTCGCCGCTCATGAAGAACTCCAGCCCGCCGACGGGGCGCACGTAGTCGAACAGGAACGAGGCGCTGTAGTCTGACGCGTAGAGCGTCGGCTCGCCGGACAGGTCGTTCTCGCTCACGCCCAGGGGGCTGCCGCAGAAGGGGTCGGCGTCGATCTGTATCGCCGTGCAGGGCCCGTCGGCGAACTCGTCGTAGCTCGCGTCCAGCCAGGCGAAGTTCAGGCCCAGGCGCAGGGCGTCGGTGGCCTGCCACATGCTGTCCACCTCGAGGCCCAGGACCTCGGAGCTCGCGGCGTTCTTCACGTTGAAGCCCAGGCCCTCGAACACGGCGGTCTGCAGGTCGCTATACTCGGTGTAGAAGAAGGCCCAGTTGAAGCGCATGGCGCCGTCCAGCAGCGTGTGCTTGCCGCCGATCTCGTAGGCGTCCACCTCCTCGTCGTCGAACTCGAAGTCGTCGTTCGGGTTGGTGGGGTCATAGCAGCTGGCGATGTCGACGGTGAAGTCCGGGTTGGGCGCGCAGGGGAAGGAGCCCTGGTCGAGGTCCCCCGGCTCGCCGTCGTCCGCCGCGGTGAAGCCCCCGCTCTTGAAGCCCTGGGAGAAGCTTGCGTAGAGCATGGAGTCCTGGCCCACGTCCCACTGCAGGTTGAAGGACGGCAGAAGCGCGTCCGT
>CAJWWA010000237.1 GCA_913048495.1 uncultured Halieaceae bacterium | reverse complement strand
CTCGAGCCGGGCATGACGTTCACCATCGAGCCGATGATCAACGCCGGCCGTCGGCACACGCGGCTGAACCAGAAGGACGGCTGGACCGTCACCACCCGCGACGGCCGGCTGTCGGCGCAGTGGGAGCACACGCTCGCAGTCACCGACGACGGCTGCGAGGTCCTCACCCGGCGCAGCGAAGAAACCTTCGCCTAGGCCACCGCCCCTACCGCCCATGGCACCGCTCCCCGATCCCTTGTTCGACGCCGAAGCCTTCCGCAGCCGCGCCGCGGAAAAAGGCCTGGTTTCCGCCGGGCGCAGTGTGCTGGCCGAGAGCAACGCCGCCCTCGATGCGGCGTTTACCGCCGGCGAACCCGCGGGCGAGCTGATCCGCGGCCGGGCCCGGGTCATCGACGGGCTGCTGTCCGAGCTCTGGTCGCGCGTCGACTGGGGCTCGACGCCCCTCGCCCTGGTCGCGGTGGGCGGCTACGGCCGCGGCGAACTCCACCCGCACTCGGACATCGACCTCCTCGTGCTTCATGGCGACGGTGCCGAGGTGCCGGAGGTCGCCGTCGAGCGCTTCGTGACCCTGCTCTGGGACCTCGGGCTCTCCCTGGGTCACAGCGTGCGCAGCGTCGATGAATGCACCCGGCGCGCCCGCGACGACATCACCATCCTCACCAACCTCCTCGAGGCCCGGCTCCTCGCCGGCGATGAAACGCTGCTCGCTGACCTGCGCGAGCGCACCGGTACCGAGCACATGTGGAGCGCCCGCGCCTTCCTCGAGGCGAAGCGGGAAGAGCAGGAGTCCCGGCACGAGAAGTTCGCCGACACGGAATACAACCTCGAGCCGAACGTGAAAAGCTCTCCCGGCGGCCTGCGCGACCTGCAGCTCATCGGCTGGCTGGCGCGGCGTCACTTCGGCTGGAGCAGCGTCGAGGAACTGGCCGAGAACGGCCTGCTCACGGAAGAGGAAGCGCAGATCCTGCTGCGCGGCCGCGAGTTCCTCTGGCAGGTGCGCTATGCCCTGCACACACTGGCGGGCCGGGAGGAGGACCGGCTGCTCTTCGATCACCAGCGCGCGCTGGCCCGGCAGTGGGGTTTCAAGGACGACGAGAAGCTCGCCGTCGAGAAGTTCATGCAGGTCTACTACCGCTGGGCCCTGGCCATCGCCCAGCTCAACGAGCTGCTGCTGCAGACCTTCGACCAGGCCATCCTCTGCACCGACAGCGAAGACGACGTCGAGGTCATCAACGACAGCTTCGAGCTACGCAACGGCTACATCGCCGCCCGCCGGCCCGACCTGTTCAGCGAGCGGCCGGGCGCGCTCCTCGAGGTCTTCCATCTCGCCGGCAGCAACCCGGCCATCAAGGGCATCGCCGCGCCGACGATCCGCCTGATCCGCGAGCACCGCCACCTGGTAGACGACGAGTTCCGCGCGGACCCGGCCAACCGGGCCCTGTTCCTCGACATCCTGCGCTGCCCGCACCGCATGACCCGGCAGCTGCGGCGCATGTCGCGCTACGGCATCCTGGGCAAATACCTGCCGGCCTTCGGCCGCATCGTCGGACAGATGCAGCACGACCTCTTCCACACCTACACCGTGGACGCGCACACGCTGCAGGTGGTGGAGAACATGCGCCGCTTCCTGCGGCCGGAGAGCGACGAGCGCTTCCCGGTCACCGGCCGGGTGGCCCGGCGCCTGCCGAAGCTCGAGCTTCTCTATATCGCCGGGCTCTACCACGACATCGGCAAGGGCCGCGGCGGCGATCACTCGGAGCTCGGCGCCGTCGACGCCGAGATCTTCTGCCGCGACCACGGCCTCAGCCGCCGGGACACGGAGCTGGTCAGCTGGCTGGTACGCAACCACCTGCTCATGTCCGCCGTCTCGCAGCGCAAGGACATCTCAGACCCGGACGTGATCCAGCAGTTCGCCCGCCACGTCGGCACGCAGGAGCGCCTGGACTACCTGTTCACGCTGACCGTCGCCGACATCACCGGCACCAACCCGACCCTCTGGAACGCCTGGCGCGGAAGCCTGCTGCGCCAGCTCTACGCCGAGACCAAGCGCGCGCTGCGCCGCGGCCTGGAGAACCCGATCGACAAGGGCGAGTGGATCGAGGAGACGCGCCGCGCGGCCATGGACATCCTGGAGTACCGCGGTTTCACGGAAGACGAGCTGAACTCGCTCTGGGCCAAGCGGGGCGAGGACTACTTCCTGCGCGAGCGCGCCGAGGACATCGCCTGGCACACGGAGGCGATCGCCGGTCACCACGACCGCGAGCAGCCGCTGGTGCTGGTGCGCAACACCGTGGAGTCCAGCGTCGCCAACACCACGCAGATCTTCATCTACGCGCGCAGCGACAAGGGCACCTTCCCGCGGATCTGCGCCGAGCTCGAGCAGCTCGACCTCAGCGTCCACGACGCCCGCGTCTACAACGGCAGCGACGGCATGAGCCTCGACACCTTCTACGTGCTCGATTCCAGCGGCGCGCCGCTGGACGAGGAGGCGGGGCGCCTCAAGCACATCGGCGAGCACCTGAGCCGGGCCCTCGCCGACGAGGCCCGGGGCGTGGCCATCGTGCAGCGGCACATGCCGCGGCAGATGCGCTCCTTCACCCTGCCCACGGAGACCTCCATGAGCACCGACGAGACCAAGGGCGTGACGGTGCTCGAGGTCATGTCCCCGGACCGGCCGGGCCTGCTCGCGCGAATCGGCGAGGTCTTCGTGCGCTACGGCGTGGTGCTGCAGGCGGCGAAGATCCAGACCCTCGGCGAACGCGTCGAGGACGTCTTCTTCATCACCGACGATGCGCAGCGCCCACTCACCGACCCGGCGCGCTGCCGCGATATCCAGGAAGCCATCTGCCGCGAGCTCGACGGGCAGCAGGCGGCATGAACCCGGACCTCGAGCGGCTTCAGCCCTACCCTTTCGAACGCCTGCGCGAGCTGTTCGCAGACCTGGCCCCACCCGCGGACCGGCGCCCCATCGCCCTCTCCGTGGGCGAGCCGCAGCACGCCCCGCCGGCGGCGGTATGCGAGGTGCTCGCCGGCTCCCTCGATCGCCTGGCCCGCTACCCGGCCACCCGCGGCGAGCTGGCGCTGCGCGAGGCCGTGGCCGACTGGCTCGCCGCACGGCACGGCCTGCCGCCGCCGGATCCGGAGCGCGAGGTGCTGCCGGTGAACGGCACCCGGGAGGCCCTCTTCGCTATCGCCCAGGCCTGCGTCGACCGCAGCCGCGGGGCCCTGGTGGCGACGCCGAACCCGTTCTACCAGATCTACGAGGGTGCCGCGTTCCTCGCCGGCGCCGAGGTGCGCTTCATGGACCTCACCGCCGAGCGCGGCTTCCTGCCGGCCCCGGACGACCTCGCCCCCGAAGACTGGGAGCGCTGCCAGCTCCTGTACCTGTGCACCCCCGGCAACCCGAGCGGCGCCGTGCTGTCGCGGGAGCAGCTCGCCGCCTTCGTGGAGCGCGCGCTGGCACACGACGTGGTGTTGGTCAGCGACGAGTGCTACTCGGAACTCTACGCCGACGAGGACGCGCCGCCGCCGGGGCTGCTGGACGCCTGCCACCTCGCCGGCAACCCCGGCTACCGCAACTGCCTCAGTTTCCACAGCCTGTCGAAGCGCTCCAACCTGCCGGGGCTGCGCTCCGGCTTCGTGGCCGGCGACGCGGCGCTCATCGAGGCCTTCACCCGCTACCGGACCTACCACGGCTGTGCCATGCCGCCGCACCACCAGCTCGCCAGCATTGCCGCCTGGCGCGACGAAGACCACGTGCGCGATAACCGCGAGCGCTACCGCGGGAAGTTCCGTGCCGTCCTGGAGCTGCTCGGCGAGCCGCTGGGCCTGTCCCTGCCGCCCGCGGGTTTCTACCTCTGGCCCGAGACCCCCATTGACGACCGGGAGTTCGCCCGGCGTCTCTACGACGAGGAGGGCGTGACGGTGCTGCCCGGTCGCTACCTGGGCCGCGACGCGGGCGCCGGCAACCCCGGTGCCGGGCGTGTGCGCATGGCGCTGGTCGCGGAACTCGAGGACTGCATCGAGGCCGCCACCCGTATCCGCTCGCTGCTCGGGCGCCTGGCGTGCTGAGCAAGCCCGAGCGGGTGGCCTTCATCCAGGCGAGGCTGGCCGAGCTCTACCCGGATCCGCCGGTCCCCCTGGACCACCGCGACCCGTTCACGCTGCTGGTCGCCGTGCTGCTCTCGGCCCAGTGCACGGACGAGCGCGTCAACCAGGTGACGCCGGCCCTCTTCGCCCTGGCGGACACGCCCGCGGCCATGGCGGCACTGCCCGAGGAAGAAATACGCGCGGTGATCCGTCCCTGCGGGCTGTCGCCACAGAAAGCAAAGGCCATCAGGCGGCTGAGCGAAATCCTCGTGGAGGAACACGGCGGCGCCGTACCCGGCGACATGGAAGCCCTCGAGCGCCTGCCGGGCGTCGGCCACAAGACCGCGAGCGTGGTCATGGCCCAGGCCTTCGGCGTGCCCGCCTTCCCGGTGGATACCCATATCCACCGGCTGGCACAGCGCTGGGGCCTGTCAGCGGGGAAGAACGTGACCCAGACCGAGCGCGACCTGCAGCGCCTGTTCCCGCGGGAGGCCTGGAACGACCTGCACCTGCAGATCATCTTCTACGGGCGCGAGTTCTGCACGGCCCGCGGCTGCGACGGTCGGGTCTGCGAGATCTGCCGCACCTGCTATCCCGGGCGCAAGCACCCGAAGAAGACCCGCAAGGCCTAGCCACGACGATTGCCCTGCCGGTGCGGCGCCGGGCCCCTTTTGCTATCCTCTCGGCCCCCGCAGCGGGCCCCGGGAGGGCGCGAGCAGTGATCACGGTCTACGGCATCAGCAACTGCGATACGGTACGCAAGGCGCGGCGCTGGCTGGAAGCGCACGCTATCGAGTACCGCTTCCACGACCTGCGCGAAGACGGCGTGGACGAGGCCGAGGTGGCGCGCTGGATCGAGGAGCTGGGCCTGGACGCGGTCCTCAACCGCCGCAGCACGAGCTGGCGCGCCCTGCCCGCCGCCACCCGTGACGGGCTGGACGCTGCGAGCGCACCGGCATTGATCAACGGGCACCCGACCCTGGTCAAGCGGCCGCTGCTGGATACCGGCACGAGCCTGCACACGGGTTTCCGGGAAGCGGACTACGCGCGCCTCTTCGAGCGCCACACGCTCTGACGCAGTCGCTGCGCCGGGAAACCGGCCCGGAGAAAAGACAGGCCAGGATAGAAAAGGAAGCACCATGACTGACAGCGTTTTCGCCCTGGGCATCGGCCCGGGTACCCGGGACGGCCAGGGCAACTGGCTCGACGTGTTCTACCCGCAGCCGCTGCTGGCGCCGGCACCGGAAACCGCCGCGCGCGTGCGCGAGTTCGCCGGTGCCGAGCCCTTGTCCACGGAAGCGCTCGCAGGCCTGGCCGAGGCCCTCGCCGACGATCAGGCCC
>CAJWWA010000236.1 GCA_913048495.1 uncultured Halieaceae bacterium | reverse complement strand
AGAGCTGTTCCTGGTCGAGGGCGACTCCGCCGGCGGCTCCGCGAAGCAGGGCAGGAGCCGGCGCTTCCAGGCCATCCTGCCCCTGAAGGGCAAGATTCTCAACGTCGAAAAGGCGCGTTTCGACAAGATGCTGGGCTCCGCCGAAGTCGGCACCATGGTCACCGCGCTGGGCTGCGGCGTAGGCAAGGAGGAGTTCGACGCGGACAAACTGCGCTATCACAGCATCATCATCATGACGGATGCCGATGTTGATGGGTCCCATATTAGAACCCTCTTGCTCACGTTCTTCTTCCGGCATATGCGCGAGCTGATCGAGCGCGGCCATGTCTTCATCGCCCAGCCGCCGCTGTTCAAGATCAGCCGCGGCAAGCAGCACAACTACCTGAAGGACGAGGCGGCCCTGACCCAGTACCTCACGGAAGCCGCCCTGGACGGGGCGGCGCTGTACGTGAACCCGGAAGCTCCGGCCATCGCGGGCGAGTCCCTGGCAGCCCTCGTCGGGCGCTTCCGCGCCGTCGCGGCGACCATCGACCGGCTGTCGCGCCGCTATTCGCCGTCTGCCCTGTGGGCGATCGTCGACGGCCTGCGCCTGTCGCCCGAGCAGCTCGAGGACGAAGCGGCCGTTACGGACTTCGCCGAGCGGCTAAGTGAGCGCTTACAAGCAAACCTGGCGCAGGGTGAGCGCTACACCGTCACGGTACGGCGCGCGCCGGAGCAGGGCTACTACTACCCGGTGGTCCGCCTCCTCGCCCACGGCGTCGAGACCGAGCACGACTACCAGCGCGACTTCTTCGCCTCCGGCGAATACCGCAGCCTCGCCGAACTCGGGGACGAACTGAACAGCCTCATCGACGAGGGTGGCTACTTCCAGCGCGGCGACAAGACCCTGGAGACGCGGAATTTCTCCGAGGGCCTGGCCTGGCTGATGGCGGAGGCGCGCAAGGGCTACAGCATCCAGCGCTACAAGGGCCTCGGCGAGATGAACCCGGACCAGCTCTGGGAAACGACCATGGACCCGGAAACCCGCCGCCTGCTGCAGGTCACCATCGAGGACGCCATCAAGGCGGACCAGATCTTCACTACGCTCATGGGTGACCAGGTCGACCCGCGGCGGGAGTTCATCGAGGAAAACGCGCTCTCGGTGGCCAACCTCGACGTGTAGAGCCTGTCATGCCTTCCCGGCATGGCCTGCAGGCGGCTCGTTGTCGCACACATCGGGCTGGCGCCGCGACCTTCGGTGATGCGCCAAATAGCGATAGTGCTCATCTGCCGCGGGCACATCGAGCTAGGCTCCGTTTCCAGGCGTATCCACGCCGCCCGGCTTGCTACCGCCGTTTCCTTCTCCCGCAGCGGAGGACCCGGCTTCAGTTGGCCGCTTGACGGGATTTTTTACATCATAGCGTGGAGACGACTGGTCGAAAATCCATAACCTGTTGTTTCATAAGAATTCTTCATGTTCTGGTGCGATTCCTGATTGCCTCGTTCCTGCAGCGTTGTGGTAACGATTGTTGCGGAACAGCCTGAGCACAGGCGTCAACGAGGATACGACACATGAAAATTAGAAATTCAATTCTGGCAGCGGCCCTGGTACTGCTTGCTTCGGGCGCGCAGGCAATGCCCATTCTGGATGGCGGGTGGTACATTGACGAGATTAGTGCGGCAGATACTCCTAGCGCCAGCAGCCCTTACATCTTCACGCTCGCGAGCCAAGCGACGTTCAGTATTACAGACGCATTTATTGTGGGAGATACGTTTACCGTAACCGACAGCATCCTTGGCCTGCTCCTGACCACCACGATTGGTGTTGGTGGCGATGCCTTTGGTGACGACGGCGCGGCTGACAGCGCCTGGACTTCTGGCGATTATGGCACCGGGTCTGTCCAGCTCAGCGCTGGCGACTACGCCCTGACGGTCGCTGGTGATGGCGTTGGCGGTGTCCCGGCCGGCTTCTACGTGCGCCTGGACAGTTCGGCGGCCGTGCCCGCACCGGCTACCCTGGCTCTGCTCGGCCTCGGTCTGTTCGGTCTGGCGCGTCTGCGTCGCGCCAGGAGCTGACGTTAAGCCTTCGACAGAGGCGAATTCTTCGGCAATCTGTGGCGGCAGGCTGGGAAACCCGGCCTGCCGTTTTTTATAACGGCGCGCACTTCGCCAGCTGGCCAACATTGATAGCGCCGAAATCCGGCCCCTGCTGATTCGCAGATCAAGTTTCACCGGACTAGCGGTCCTCCCGGGCTCGCGTCCTGCAAAACCTGCTCGCTTTCGCCAGCCCCGGCAGGTGACCCCGAAGCGTTTCCTGTTCATCCCTCAAAGCTTGCGCTACCTTCTGCGTTGAAGTTGAGTGCGGCAGCCGCCTTTCCGGCTGCGTAGCGGTCGGCGATGGCCCGGAAGGCCGCTTCCACGGGTCGGGCGAGCGCGCTGCCGCTGAACAGGGGAGAACTGTCACGCGAGGCGGCCAGCTTGTCGCGCAGCACCCGGCGACGCGCCGCATCGTGTGCGAGGTCGATCGCCAGGGACTGGTAGGCGGTTTCGTCCCCGACAATCAACTCCGGCATGCCGAGCGTCGTCAGCAGGCTGGCACCGACGCGGCTGGCGAAGCTCTGCCCGGCCCGGGTCACCACGGGGAGGCCCGCCCAGAGGGCATCGCTGGCCGTGGTATGGGCGTTGTAGGGGAAGGTGTCCAGGAACAGGTCGGCGAGTGGATATCGCGACAGGTGTTCCTGGTAGGGGGCGAAGGGGGCGAAAACGATCCGCCGGGGAGCCACGCCCTCCGCCTCTGCGGCGGCCCGCAGCCTATCGCCTGAACCGGGCGGCCCCTCGAGGAGCCAGAGTACACTGCCGGTCACCTCGCGCAGGATCGCCATCCAGGTGGCGAATTGTTCCGGCAGGATCTTCCTCGGCTCATTGAAGCAGCAGAAGACCACGGCCTCATCGGGCAACCCGTGATCGGCCCGGCTTCCGGCCCGCTCCGGACGGAAACGCTGCGAGTCGTTCGGCTGGTAACACCGGGGCAGACGGATGACCTGCTCGGTGAAATGCGCTTCCGCCCCCTCCGGTATGACCACGGTATCCGCCAGCACGTAGTCGATGCCGCCGACCGCGAAACTGCCGGGATACCCGAGATAGGCAACCTGCAGCGGCGCGCAGCGCATTGCAAAAAGCCGCGGCCGGGCCCGGTCGGTGTCACCCTTCAGGTCTACGGCAATGTCGATGTCCATCGAGCGGGACCGCGCGACAACCTGCTCGTCGCTGAGCGCACTCACATCGATGAACTGGTCGAAGGCGGCGGCAATGCGCTGGGCAAGGGGGGTATCGCCGGCGGGGTGAAAGGAGAATGCGATCGGTTCGACCCGGCTCCGGTCGAGGGCTTCTATCAGTTCGACGATGAGGCGGGCCGTGGCGTGATCTAACAGGTCGGCCGAGTAGAAGCCGACGCGAAGCCGGTTGTTGAGCTGGCGCCGGGGCAGGGCGTGCTCCGCGACGGCGAGGCCTTGCGCGTAGCGCTCCGCCGCCTGCAGGTGCAGCGCGGGGTCATCGACCAGGGAAAGCAGCGTGAACGGTGTGCACGCCGGTTTGCCTGCCCTGACGGCCGCCACCAGTTCATCGCGCCGGGCCGGGAAGTCCTGCCAGTCGCAGAGATGCATGCGCGTGTACAGCGCCGCGCCGGCCAGCAGGGGAAAATCCGGATCACAGGCGCGGGCAGCCTCGTAGGCTTCGACAGCTTCCGCATAGCGCTTGAGGTGCCTGAGAGTATCGCCGCGGCCGATGTGGGCCTGCACGTTGCCCGCTTCACAGCGGATAGCCCTGTCGAAGGACGCCAGCGCCTTCTTGTCATCCCGCAGGCTGGCAAGCACTTTTCCACGGCCCATCCAGATCCGCGCGTCGGTCGGCCGCAGGCGGGCTGCGCTGTCGTAATCGGCAAGGGCTTCGCCGAGCCGTTGCAGCGCCTGCAGGGCGAGCCCCCGGTTGATGAGCGCGTCGGCATGGTCCGGTCTGATTCGGATGACGCCGGAGTAGCTTTCGATCGCCTCCTCGAGGCGCCCGACCGCCTGCAGGGAAGCGCCCAACGTGTGCAGGGTCGCCGGGTGAGGCCCGAGGGCGGCGGCGGCGCGCTGGAGGTAACCGACGGCCTTCTCGAAGTCCCCGGCCTGGTAAGCCAGGAAACCGAGCAGGTACAGGGTGTCGCCCTGGCCGGGATCCTGGCGCAGGATCTCCTCGTAGATGGCTTTCGCCTCATCGATGCGCCCGCGCTGCTGCAGCGCGATGCCGCGGCGCAGTGCGCCCACCACCGCCGGATCGGGCTTTCGCTGACTGCGCCCCTTGCCGGGCCTGGCACCGTCTCGCAAGCTGGCGTGGCCTCCGTTCCTGAGTCTGGCGACCGGCTGCCGGCCCCTTGTCCCGTACGCGCGCCGAGCCTAGCACAGGCCGGCGGCGCAGAGGAGTGCGGGCGGCCGCCGGTGGTCAACGAAGGGAGCGGACGGCGCTCAGCACCAGCAGGGTGATACCGGCACCGAGTGCCGCCTCGATGAAACCTGCGCCGCTGCCGATGGCGATCACCGCCAGGGCGATGACCGCGAGCGTCTCCAGCCTTTCGAACAGGGCCAGGGACGCGCGCTGGCGGCGCCTGTCCATCATCACGCTGCCGTGTGCGCGGGGCTCGCCCAGGCACCCTCGGCCACGCGTGCGCGCAGGAAGCTGGAGAAGTCGGTGGCAGGGCGGCCCAGGGCGCGTTCCACGTCATTGGTAACCCGCGTGTTGCGCCCGTCGAGCACGGTTTCGAACAGGTAGTTCAGCAGCCACGCGATATCCTCCGGCAGTCCTGCCGCCGCGAGGCCGTCGGCGAAAGCCGCCGGCGACAGGCGGGTGAAAGTGACCGGGCGCCCGATGGCGTCGCCCAGCTCGGCGGCGGCTTCGGCAAAGGTCAGTGCCCGCGGCCCCGTGACCTCGTACACCTCGTGGGCATGGCCCGCTTCCGTGAGGGCTGCGGTCACGACATCGGCGATGTCGTCGATGTCGATGAAGGGTTCCGGGATGTCCCGGGCCGGCAGGGCCAGCTCACCGGCCAGCACCATGGGCAGGAACTCGCCCTCGGAGAAGTTCTGCATGAACCAGCTGGCCCGGACGACGGTCCAGTCGAGATCCATGCCCTGGAGCACCCGTTCGCAGGCCTGCGCTTCCGCCTCGCCGCGGCCGGAGAGCAGCACGATCCTGCGCACCCCGTGGCCGACGGCGAGTTCCAGGAAGCCCTCGACCCGCTCCCGGGCCCCGGGAATCGCGAGGTCCGGTGAGTAGGTCAGGTAGATCGCGTCGATGCCCGGCAGCGCGGCTGCCCAGCTGTCCGGGTCCGCCCAGTCGAAGGGAATGTCACTGGACCGGGATACCGCGCGGGTCTCCACGCCGCGGGCGGCGAGCCGCGCGCAGACACGGCGGCCTGTCTTGCCG
>CAJWWA010000235.1 GCA_913048495.1 uncultured Halieaceae bacterium | reverse complement strand
CACGTGGGCCATGGCCGCGGCGTCGGTGATGCGCAGGCCGCGGTGGAAGGCGCAGTGCTGTCCGGCGGCGGCGAGGCGCGCGTCGATCTGCGGCCGGCTGCCGTGCACCAGCACCAGGTGCACGCCGAGGCTGGCGAGGAGGGCAATGTCGTGGATGAGCGGCGCGAGCGCACCGCGATCGGCGATCTCGCCGCCGAGCATGAGCACGAAGCGCCGCCCGCGGTGGGCGTTGATGTACGGGGCCGTATTGCGGAACCAGGCGAAGTCGCCTTTCCTGTCGTCGCCGCCCCCGCCCGAACTGTGCTTAGCGCTGCCGCTCACTGCCTGCTGTCCTGCCGTCCCATGCTGCCGCCGTCCCTGCGCTGAGCGTACCCAAAAAGTCCCGCGAGCGCTCGCCGGCCGCGATCGCTGTCGCTTCAGCCGAAGATGCTGCGCAGGGTGAAGAAGTAGATGATCGCCAGCACCGCGCCGGCGGGCAGCGTGATGATCCAGGACAGGAAGATGGAGCCGATGACGCGCAGGTCGATGGCGGCGATGCCGCGGGCGAGACCGACGCCGAGCACCGCGCCGACCAGTGTATGCGTGGTCGAGACCGGCAGCCCGGTGGCGGAGGCGATGACCACGGTGGACGCGGCGGCGAGCTCGGCGGCGAAGCCGCGGGACGGGGTCAGTTCCGTGATGCGGCGGCCGACGGTCATGATGACCTTCCAGCCATAGGTGGCGAGGCCGACGACGATGCCGATGGCCCCGACCAGCAGGATCCAGCCGGCCATCGGCGCCTGGCTGCCGATCATGCCCCCGCTCTTGATGGTGGTGGCCACGGCGGCGAGCGGACCCACCGCGTTGGCCACGTCGTTGGAGCCGTGCGCGAAGGCCATGGAGCAGGCGGTGAAGATCATCAGCACGGCGAAGACGCGTTCGACGCTGGCGAAGCGGTCGTCGGGGTTGTCGACGTAGCGGATGCGCCGCAGCAGCAGGGCGCCGAGGCCCGCCACCAGCAGGCCGATGGCGGCGGAGAGCGGCAGCGCGTTGGCAAACTTCGAGCCCAGGCCGAAGTCCAGGTCGAGGCCCAGGTGCTTGAGACCCTTGAGCAGCGTGACCATGGAGATCATGAAGCCCACCGCCCACATGTAGACCGGGATGTAGCGCTTGGCGCGGTCGAAGGGGTTGTCGGTGTCGAGGATGAGTGCCTTGACGCTCATGAACAGGCCGAAGGCGATGCTACCGGCGAGCACTGGAGAGACGACCCAGCTCGCGACGATGGTGCCGACCTTGCCCCAGGAGACCGCGTCCACGGAAATGCCGACCGCGGCGAAACCGACGATGGCGCCGACAATGGAGTGGGTGGTGGAGACCGGCCAGCCGCGCACGCTCGCCACCAGCAGCCAGGTGCCCGCGGCAAACAGTGCCGACATCATCCCGTAGACCAGGAGCTCCGGCGTCTCGGCCAGCAGCGTCGGGTCGATGATGCCCTTGCGGATCGTCGCGGTGACCTCGCCGCCGGCGAGGTAGGCGCCGAAGAACTCGAACACGATGGCGATGAGGATCGCCTGGCGGATCGTGAGGGCGCGCGAGCCCACCGAGGTGCCCATGGCGTTGGCGACGTCGTTGGCGCCGATGCCCCAGGCCATGAAAAAGCCGGCGATGCACGCGAGAATGAGAAGCTCTGTCCCGTACTGGGCAATGATGTCCACGATCAGGTCCCGGGGTCGGTGTGCTAGTGGGCGAGGAGCAGCCGCAGCCGTTCGCCGATCTCGCTGTAGATGGCGGCGAGGGCGTCCAGCGCATCGACCAGCTGGTAGTTGAAGGCGCTGTCGAGGGGCGCGCTCTCCCCTTCGCTGCGCAGGAGCATCTCGCGCAGCTTGTCGGCCTGCCGGTCGCTCTGCTGCACGCGGCGGCGAAGGCTGTCGAGCTGCCGCTCCACGCGGCGGGCCTCGGCGCCGGCAAAGCCGGTCTCGAGGAGCTCGTCCGTGCTCTCGATCACCTCGAGGACGAGGCCCGCGAGGGCCTCGCTGCGCTTCAGCAGGCTGTCCATGGACTTGCGCGCCGTGCCGGGTACGGCGAGGGGGCGGAAGAGCAGGCTGCGGGCGGTGCGCCGGGCGCCGTCCACGAGCTGCTGCTGGGCGCTGAGCAGGTGCAGCAGGTCGGGCCGCGGCATGGCCAGGAACAGGCCCCGGGGCAGGTGCCGGCGCAGCTCCGTGGCCACGGTCTGGGCTTCCCGGGCGGCGGCCTCGAGTTCCAGCGCGAGGGCGTCCATGCGCGCCTGGTTGCCGTCGAGGGCGGCCTCGACCAGGTGGCAGAGCAGTTCCGCCGCGCGGCCGGCGAGCTGCATGTGGTGCTGCAGGGGCTTGATCGGCGAGGTGCCGAAAAGTTTGCCGAGCGGGCTGCCCACGGCCATGGCCTTGCTCCGTTCAAGTGCGGGCCGAGTATAGGCAAGTCGGCTGCGCTTGTCTTGCGCGGTTCCGTGACAGTCGCGCGGGGCAATCCCGGCCCGCGATAGCACTGTGATAGCATCCCGCCGTGGGCCGGGATGCGCGCAAGAGACCGCTTATGAGCCGCCAGGAAGCACACCCCCAGGGCGACCCGCGCCTGCGTCTCGAGCAGGTCGTGGCCGACCTGCATCGCGACGGGCGGCTCTCCGCCGCAGACAGCCGGCGCCTGGCCGGCGTCAACGTCGGCTCGGTCCATCCCCTGGTTTTCCTCGCTGAACAGAAGCTGCCGGACGCGGCGCGCCCCGGCTCGACCCTGGACATGCCCGCGCTGCTGGCCTGGCTCGGCGAGCGCACCGGGCAGCAGGTCTACGAGATCGACCCGCTGAAGATCAATGTCGGCGAGGTCGCCGAGGTCATGTCGCGGGCCTTCGCCGAGCGGCACCGGATTCTCGCCGTGGAGGTGCACCCGGACGAGGTGGTGGTGGCCAACGCCGAGCCCTGGCGCCGGGACTGGCAGGACAACCTCGAGCACGTGGCCCGGCGGCCGGTGCGCTGCGTGCTCGCGGACCCGCGCGCGATCCACCGCTACACGGAAGAGTTCTACACCATGGCGCGCTCCGTGCGCGGCGCCGGTGCCGGCGCCGGGGCGGCGGCGCGTCCCGGCGGCAACGTGACCAACCTCGAGCAGATGCTCGAGCTCGGCTCCATGAAGGAGCTCGACGCCAACGACCAGCACGTGGTCAGCATCGTCGACTGGCTGCTGCAGTACGCCTTCGAGCAGCGCGCGAGCGACATCCACGTGGAACCCCGGCGCGAGCTCGGCTACGTGCGCTTCCGCATCGACGGGGTGCTGCACACGGTCTACCAGCTGCCGGCCGCGGTCTGCGCCGCCATGACCAGCCGCATCAAGATCCTCGGGCGCATGGACGTGGCCGAGAAGCGCCGACCCCAGGACGGCCGCCTGAAAACCCGCACCCCCGGCGGCGGCGAGATCGAGCTGCGCCTGTCCACGCTGCCCACGGCCTTCGGCGAGAAGCTGGTAATGCGGATCTTTGACCCGGAGGTGCTGCAGAAGAGCTTCGAGGAGCTGGGCCTCGCCGACGAGGACCTCGCCCGCTGGCACGCGATGACCGACAGCGGCAACGGCATCGTGCTGGTGACCGGGCCCACGGGCTCGGGCAAAACGACCACCCTCTACTCCACCCTGCGCCAGCTCGCCACGGACGAGGTGAATGTGTGCACGATCGAGGATCCGATCGAGATGGTGGAGCCGGCCTTCAACCAGATGCAGGTCAACCACAGCATCGACCTCGACTTCTCCACCGGCGTGCGCACGCTGCTGCGCCAGGACCCGGACATCATCATGGTCGGCGAGATCCGCGACCTTGAAACCGCCGAGATGGCGGTGCAGGCGGCGCTCACCGGCCACCTGGTGCTGTCGACGCTGCACACCAACGACTCGCCGTCCTCGCTGTCGCGGCTGCTGGAGCTCGGCGTGCCCGCCTATCTCATCCGCGCCACGGTCCGGGGCATCATGTCCCAGCGCCTCGTGCGCATCCTCTGCCCGGACTGCAAGGCGCCGGCGAAGCCCGACCCGGAGGCCTGGCGCGAGCTCACGGCGCCGCGGGAGATGCCCCTGCCCGGGACCATCGCCCGACCCGTCGGCTGCAAGCAGTGCCGCGGCACCGGCTACCGGGGGCGGCGCGGCATCTACGAGGTGCTGGTCATGAGCCCGGCGCTGCAGCACCTGGTGACCTCGCGGCTGGACAGCGGCAAGATCCGCCACGCGGCCATGGACGAGGGCATGCAGTCCCTGCGCATGTCCGGCGCCGCCCGCGTCGCCCGGGGCGAAACCACCATCGAGGAGGTCATGCGCGTGGCCCCGGCGGTCGAGCGCTAGGAAGCCGCGGTAGTGGACCTGCCCCTCGAAGCCCTGCCGCCCGCGCTGGTGGACCCGGCGCGCCGCGCCTGGCAGGCGCTCTGCGAGGCCGACCGCGACTGCGCCGCCCGGGCCGCCCTGGGCGATGACGCCGGCCGCGGTGCCGAGCTCGCCCGCGTCCTCGCCGCGAGCCCCTGGGCGGCGGCGCAGCTGGCGCGGCGCCCGGCGCTGCTCGCCTCGCTCGCCGGCAGCGGCGAGCTGTGGCAACGGCTGCCGGATGACGCCTGGGAGCGGGCCCTCGGCGAGGCGCTGGCGGATCCGGCGGCGGAGCTGCCGGTGGTCCTGCGCCGCTTCCGCCAGCGTGCGATGCTGCGCATCCTCTGGCGCGACTTCAACCGCCTCGCGGATACCGCCGAGACGGTCCGCGACACCTCGCTCCTCGCCGAGGCCTGCATCCGCCACGCGCTGGTCGCCTGCCAGGCGAAGCTGGAGGACCGCTTCGGCCGCCCGATCGGCCGGCGCTCCGGCAGGCCGCAGGCACTCATCGTCATCGCCATGGGCAAGCTCGGCGCCCGGGAACTCAACCTGTCCTCCGACATCGACCTCGTCTTCGCCTACCCGGAGGCGGGGCAGACGGATGGCGAGCGCAAGGTGATCAGCAACGAGGAATTCTTCACCCGCCTCGGCCGCGCGCTCATCGCGGCCCTGGACCCGGTGACCGCCGACGGCTTCGTCTTCCGGGTGGACATGCGCCTGCGGCCCTACGGCCAGAGTGGCGCGCTCGCTCTTAGCTTTGCCGCCCTGGAAACCTATTACCAGGATCAGGGGCGTGACTGGGAGCGTTATGCCATGGTCAAGGCCCGCGTGGTGGCGGGTGATCGTCGGGCCGGCGCGGTACTGATGGACAGCCTGCGCCCGTTTGTCTATCGGAAGTACATCGATTTTTCCGCGTTCGAGTCGCTGCGCAGCATGAAGGCCATGATTCGCCGGGAGGTCCGCCGCAAGGGGCTGGAGACCAACATCAAGCTTGGTCGTGGTGGCATTCGGGAAATCGAATTCGTCGTCCAGGCGTTTCAGCTGATTCGGGGCGGACGTGACCGGGAACTGCAACAGCGGGCGCTGCTGGCGATCCTGTCCGAACTGGA
>CAJWWA010000234.1 GCA_913048495.1 uncultured Halieaceae bacterium | reverse complement strand
TGGGGTTCGCTCAGGCGGGCCCCGCCGTTGTCGTCATCGGCTGACTGCCTGTTGTCCCCGGAGGCAATGACCATGGCCAGTCCCATCAATCCCACCAGCACGGCAACGGTGACGCAGCTGGCGTCGCGTCCCGCAGCCGCGGATACCCGGCCCGAACCCCGGCAACCGGTTGCCGCCGGCGGCAACAGTGCGCCGGTGCCCGAGGCCGTGAGCAGCGCGGGCGCCGAGCGGGTCGCGGATGCGGCGCGCGACCTGTCACAGTTCATCCAGACCGTGAACCGTTCCCTGCAGATTTCCGTGGACAGTGAACTGGGGTCCACTATCATCACCGTCGTCGACAGCGAGACCGACGAGGTCATCCGGCAGATCCCTCAGGAAGAGCTGGTCGAAATCGCCCGGTTCATCGCGCAGCAGCGGGCGGAGATGTCCGCGGAGGAGTCACCGGTGCGCGGTCTGTTCATGGACAGCGAGAGTTAACGCGCCGCCTGTGATGGCACTGATCTTGCTCGCTCAGCGGCGCGACTAGCGGTAGAAGGCATAGGACATGGTCCAGGCGACAGGCATCGGTTCCGGCCTTGATATCGAGGGGCTCGTGACCCAGCTCGTCAACGCGGAGCGGGCGCCGGTGGAAAACCGGCTGCTGCAGCGAGAGACGCGGCTGACCAGCGAACTGTCGGCCTTCGGCCGGCTGCAGAGCGCCCTCGCGGGCTTCCAGGACCGGCTCGCACGCCTCGATTCGGCGGCGGACTTCAGCGGCCGCAACGCGAGCAGTAGCGATGACGGCGTGGTCACCGCCAGCGCGACCGGCGAGGCGGCGAGCGCCAGCTACAGCGTCCGCGTGGACCAGCTGGCCAGCGCCCAGTCGCTGGCCTCCACGGCCTTCGCCGACAGTGCGGCGGTGGTCGGCGAGGGCACGCTGACCGTGCGCTTCGGCAGCACGGACTACACCCCGGCCGACCCCGGGCCTGCCAGTTACAACGGCTTCACGGCCGACGCGGATCGCGATCCGGTCACGATTACCATCGATGAAAGCAACAATACGCTCGCGGGCGTGCGCGACGCGATCAACGCGGCCGACGCCGACGTCAGCGCCTCCATCGTCGCCGACGGCACGGGAGCGCGGCTGCTCCTGACCGCCGACGAGACCGGGGCGGCCAACAGCGTCGAGATCACCGTGGATGACGGTGATGGCAACGACATCGATACCGGCGGCCTGTCGCGGCTCGCCTTCAACGGCGACGCGGCCAACCTCGAGCAGACCGCAGCCGGGGCCGACGCCGCCTTCAGCATCAACGGCCTCGCGCTGACCAGCGCCAGCAACACCGTGGCCGATGCCGTCGACGGTGTGACACTGACCCTGCGCGGCGTTTCCGAGGGGCAGCCGGCGACGGTCTCGGTGGAGGCCGACCGCGGCGCCGTGCGCAGCGCTATCGAGCGCTTCGTCGAGGCCTACAACGGTTTCGTGCGCACGGCGGGCGAGCTCACGCGCTATGACCCGGAAACCGGCAACGCGGGGCCGCTGCAGGGCGACATCTCCGCGCGCTCCATCCTCGACCAGGTGCGGCGGTCGGTGACCGACAGCGTCGGCGGTGCCGGCTCCCTCGCCGAACTCGGCATCACCACCGGCGCCGACGGCACCCTTTCCATCGACGATGGCCGCCTGTCCGCAGCCCTGGAAGCGGACCTGCCGTCCGTCGCCGCGCTGTTCTCCACGCAGGGCACCGGCGTGGCGACGCGCACCGACGCCCTGCTCGACGGCTACCTGCGCACCGGCGGCCTGTTCGATACGCGCACCAGCGGCATCCAGGGCCGGGTCGACGGCATCGCCGATGATCGGGAGGCCCTGAACCGTCGCCTCGACGCCCTCGAATCCCGCTACCGGGCCCAGTTCAATGCCCTCGACAGCCTGCTGGCCGAGCTGCAGAGCACGGGCGACTTCGTGGCGCAGCAGCTGGCCAACATCCCGCTGCCCGGTGACCGAAACAACTGATCCTCCGAAGGAGTAGAGCCCTCATGAATGCAAGCCAGGCCCTGAATGCCTACCGCAGCGTCGGCGCCCACGGCGCGGTCACCGATGCCTCGCCGCACCGGCTGGTCACCATGCTCTTCGAGGGCGCCATGGACCGGGTCGCCACCGCCCGCGGGGCCATGGAGCGGGGTGACCAGCAGACGCAGGGCGAGGCCCTGGGCAAGGCGATTGCCATCATCGACAACCTGCGGGCGGGCCTGGACCTTCAGCAGGGCGGCGAGCTGGCACAGCGCCTGCGCGACCTTTATGACTACATGGAGGCGCGGCTGCTCACCGCGGGGCAAGAGCGCGACGTCGACGCGCTCTCCGAGGTGCACGGCCTCCTCGGCGAGATCCGCGCCGGCTGGGAGGGCATCGCGCCGGAGCGGGCCGGTGGCTGAGGTCCTGCCCTTTCCCCGAACCGAGACCGTGGCCGCTGCGACCTCTCCCCAGTGCCGACGCCTGGCGCGGGTGCTGCTCGTGACCCAGGAAATGCTCGAGCACGCCCGGGAGGAAGACTGGGACGCCGTGGCCGAGCGCGAGCGCGAGCGCCGCGACGACCTCCGGCGCTGCTTCACCGAGGCGACCCCGGCCGAGCACGGCGAGCTGGTGGCCGAGGCTCTGGCCGCGCTGCTGCACCTGAACGAGGAGCTCATGGCGCTGCTCGCGGCGGCGCGGGAGCGCGTGCTCGAGCAGGGCGTCGCCCAGGTGCGCACGCGCACGGCGATCGACCGCTACCGCGACGTGAACGGGGGCCGCTGACCACTCGCGGAACCGTGTGCTATCGTTGCCCCGACGCCGGCAAGGGGCACGGTGAGCGAGGGAATCCGGCATGGCCGACAACGAACCGCAGCCCGGTGAAGGCCTGACCTACAGCGACAATATCTCGCTGAGCTGGAAGCCCGCCGACCACGACCTCGACCAGACCCACCTCGCGATGGTGAGCGCCTCCAACGAGGCGTTCCTGCGCGCCGTGGCCATCCTGGGCGACGGCTGGCCGGGGAAGGAACCGCCGGAGTCCGGCTCATCCCTCGGCGCCGAGGTCGCCCGCCTCGACCTCAAGCTCAATCTCGTGCTCGACCTCGTCGCCACGCTGGTCTACCGCGAGCTCGATATCCCCGAAGCCCGGGCCGTGAAGGTGTCCTCCACCGGGGTCGCCTGGCGTGGTGACGCGGTGCCGGCGCCGGGCGAGCAGGTGTTCCTCGAGCTCTACATCCAGCGCGGGCTGCCCAAGCCCCTCTGCTGCTACGGCGAGGTCGTGACCAGCCCGGAAGACTACGCGGCCGGCATCGCCCGCGCCCGCTTTATCGGCCTGTCCGGGTCGGCGCACGACTGGCTGGACAAGCTGATCTTCCGGCACCACCGGCGGGAGGTCGCATTCCGGCGCGCGCAGGACCAGGAAGCGTCAAATTCTTGACAGCGGCCCCGCCGGGTGCGGATACTCCCGCCTCGCGCTGCAGGAACTTCCATGGCCCTTAGACCTCGTGAAAACCAGCTCGCTTCCGTGATGCAGGGGCTGGAAAAACCCCTCGTGGGAGCGAGCCGGGCCATGGCCCACGTGCGCAAGCTGGTGGCGCAGGTTGCGCCCAGCGACGCGTCCGTGCTGGTGCTCGGCGAATCGGGCACGGGCAAGGAACTGGTGGCCCGTGGCGTCCACGAGGCGTCCCAGCGCTGCGACGGACCCTTCGTGCCGGTGAACTGCGGGGCCATCCCCGGCGAGCTGCTCGAGTCCGAGCTGTTCGGGCACGAAAAGGGCGCCTTCACCGGGGCCATCAACAGCCGCCGTGGGCGCTTCGAGCTCGCTACCGGGGGCACCCTGTTCCTCGATGAGATCGGCGACATGCCGCTGGCCATGCAGGTCAAGCTCCTGCGCGTGCTGCAGGAGCGCTGCTTCGAGCGCGTGGGCAGCAACGTGTCCCAGACCTGCGATGTCCGGGTGATCGCGGCCACCCACCAGGACCTCGAGGCCCTCGCCGAGGCGGGCCAGTTCCGCACCGATCTCTTTTACCGGCTGAATGTCTTCCCCATCGAGATGCCGGCGCTGCGCGAACGCAGCGGCGATATCCCTGCGCTCGTCCGTCACTTCCTCGCCGACCTGCGCCGCAGCCAGGGCGTCGAACTGTCCCTCGACGACCGGGCGCTGGAGGCCCTGCAGTGCTACGCCTGGCCGGGCAACGTGCGCGAGCTGGCAAACCTCATGGAGCGCCTCGCCATCCTCTATCCCGACGACCGGGTCGGCGTGCAGGAGCTGCCCGCCCGCTTCCGTGCGGACATCGGCGGGGATGCCTTTACGGAACCGCGCGGGCTCGAGGCCGTTGCACCCGCCGGGGACGAACCCGCCGTGAACGGCGAGATTCCGGAACAGGGCCCGGGTGAGGATCCGGAGCTGGTCGCACCGTTCCCGCTAGCGGCGGCAGGTACCACGCTTGGTGGAGACGGCCTCGACCTCCGCGCCCACCTGGCGGAGCTGGAGCGCGATCTGCTGCAGCAGGCGCTCGAGCGCTCGGACTGGGTGGTGTCCCGGGCGGCCAAGCTGCTCAACCTGCAGCGCACGACGCTGGTGGAAAAACTCCGTAAGCACGGCATCGAGCGCCCCCTTCCAACGTCGGATCCTTGACGCCCTCGCGCCAACCCCCTGATCGATAAGGAAAAACTCTTCGGGCACGGTCCTTGCTAACAGGTCTGTGAGGTTGAATGCTGCCGTGAAGGTAGCAGGAGGGGGCCGTTGGCCCCGGCGAAGGGATCGGCATCCGCGGCAGGCGGGTGAGGGGAGACGATGCGACAGGCAGCCGCGGCGGACGAGGGTGAGCGCGCCAATGTGCTCGAGAGCCTGGAGCGGGTTTCCCGCGAGCTGGACGCGTCCTACCGGGACCTGGAGGGTCGCGTCGCCCGCCTCAACCAGGAACTCTCCCTGGCCCGGTCCGCCCGCATTGCCGAACTCGCCGAGAAGGAAAAGCTGCTCGAGCGCATGGCCACGCTCATGGCGGTGCTGCCGGGCGGGGTCCTGCTCGTCGACGGCGCCGGCCTCGTGCGCGACGCCAACCCGGCCGCGGAGGAGCTGCTCGGCGAGCCGCTTCTCGGCGAGGCCTGGGCCGCCGTGGAGGCGCGGGTGGCCGCGCTCACCGACGACCCGGCCGGTCGGCAGCTGTCCGTGGTCAGCCGGGTGCTCGACAGCCGCGGTGCGGACAGCCGTCCTGCTGACGGCGCTGCCGAGGGCCAGGGCGAGCGGGTCGTCCTCATCACCGACACCACCGAGCTGCACCGCCTGCAGGCGCGCGTGGGCCGTGAGGAGCGCCTCGCGGCGCTCGGCGAGATGGCGGCACGGCTCGCGCACCAGGTGCGTACGCCGCTGGCGTCGGCCACGCTCTACATGTCGATGCTGCGCCGGCCGGACCTCCCCGCGGAGCGGCGCGAGCAGATCTGCGACCGGCTGGCCGACCGCCTCCGCCGCGGTGTAGCCGAACATGCGCTCGGCCGCGGCGTTCCAGTTGGTGATGCGGCCGTCCA
>CAJWWA010000233.1 GCA_913048495.1 uncultured Halieaceae bacterium | reverse complement strand
CTGCTGGCCATCGACTGGGAGTATGCGGCCCTCGGCAGCCGCTGGCTCGACCTCGCCCGCGCGACCGGAAACAGCACCGCCGCGGTGGAGGCTTACCTCGCGCGCCCACCGGGACAGGCGGAGCGGACTGCGCTGGCGGCCGCGCACGCGCTGCTGCCCTACCTCGACGCCCTCTGGTATACGCTGCACGGCCGCGGCGACACGGTAGACTGGCCGGCCGTGACCCGCGCCCTCGAGACCGCCGATGACTGACGACACCGCCACGCCCTGGCACATCCTCGGTGCCGGTGCCATGGGCACGCTCTTCGCGCACCGGCTCGAGGCCGCGGGCGTACCGGTCATGCTCGTCGGCCGGGAGGCTGGCGCCCGCCTCGTGCACACGCTGCGCGGCGCAGACGGGGACCGTGAGCGGGCCTTCGCGGTGGAGGGCCCGGCCTCGCCGGGCGCCGTGCGGCGGCTGCTGGTCACGCTGAAGGCGCCGGCGGTCACCGCGGCGGTCGCCGCCCTCGCGCCGCGGCTCGCGCCCGATGCGGCGGTCGTGGTGCTGGCCAACGGCCGCGGCTACCGCGAGGCGCTGGCGCCCTGCCTGGGCGACAGGCCCCTCTACCGCGGGGTGACCAGCGAGGGCGCCTACCGGGAGAGCCCAACCCTCACGGTGCATGCCGGCACGGGCCACACGCGCATCGGCAACCCGGCCGGCGAGCCCCTGCCGCCGCGCTGGTTCAGCGACGGCCCGGGCCGGCTGAGCCGGGTCAGCTGGGACGCCGCCATCGAGCAGGCGCTTTGGGAGAAGCTGGCCGTGAACTGCGTCATCAACGGCGTCACGGCGCTGCACGGCTGTCGCAACGGCGCCCTGCTGTCGGAACCGGCCGCGCGCCGCGACTGCGAGGCGCTATTGCGGGAGACCGTCGCCGCGCTGCGCGCCCTCGGCCGGCCGCAGCTGGCCGCGGCGCTGCCGCGCACCGTGGCCGGCGTGCTCCGCGCCACCGCCGGCAACCGCTCCTCCATGCTCGCAGACCGGCTCGCCGGACGGGAAACGGAAATCGACTACATCAACGGCTTCCTCGTCGCCCGCTGCGCGGTCCAGGGCGGCCGCTTGCCCCGCCACGCCGCCCTCCTCGAGCACGTCCGCGCCCTGCATCCCCCCGGCGCTCGCTGAGGAAGGGCCTGACGCTTTCGCTCTGCCGGCAACGCGCCCTACTCCATTGGCCAGCTGCGAGCGGCAAGCCGCTGCACCGCGGCCTGCCAGTGGCCGATCCCCGCATCCGGGAACAGGGCCTCGTGGCCGGCCGCGCCGTTCAGCCCGAGCAGGCAGAGCGTCCGCCGGCACTCGAGGGACAGGTGCAGCTGTGCCTGCGGGCGGCAGTGCAGCTGACGGCCCTCGCCCGTGAGCAGCCAGCGTCCGCCGGGCACCTGCTCGCCGGTGAGCTCCAGGGCACCATGGGCCCGCAGCGCCGTCGCGAACTCGGCCTGAAGCCAGTCGCGGCTGATGCCCGCCTCGAGGGTCGTGCCCGGCTCGATGCTGACCCGCGGCGGCGCCAGGGCGATACAGGGCGGTCCCTCGGCCAGCCGCCAGCCCAGGCCCCCGATGAGGACCGACGCGACGACAACCGAAGCGACACGGACCGCGGGACGCTGCAGCCAGCGGCCGACCGCCTCGCGCCGGGCCCGGCGCCGGGAGGCGGCGCCGAGGGCCGCGGGCAGGCGCGGCGGTTCCGCCAGTTCGGAGCGCTGGAAGGCGTCGGCCAGCTCCCGGGCCACGGAGTGACCCGGCACCCCCAGTTCGCGCGCCAGCGCCCGCAGCTGTCGCCGCACGACACCGGCGGTGGCCGGCCTTGCCGACGGGTCCGCTGCCAGCAGGGCGGACACGAGATCGGTGAGCGCGGCGGGCAGCGGCGGCCCCAGGGGCGGGAACTCGCCGCGCAGGATGCGCGCCTCCGCCCCCTCCCCCGCGAACGGGTCGAACCCGCTCAACAGCCGGTAGAGCAGGCGCCCGAGGGCGAAGAGGTCGGAGCGGGCATTCAACCCCTCGCCGCGCAGGTGCTCCGGCGTCCATGCGGCAGCGCTCACCGCCGCCGGCTTCTCCGCTACCGCCACGGCCACGCCGAAGTCGGTGAGCAGCGCACGGCCATCCTCGCCGATGAGCACGTTCCCCGCCTTCAGGTCGCCGTGAACGATACCCTGCCGGTGCGCGGCGGCCAGCGCGGCGGCCACGTCCGCCGCGAGTGAGAGCGCGGTCGCCGGGGACAGGCGCCGCCGCTGGAGCACGGTCTCGAGGTCGCAGCCGGGCACGTACTGCAGGACCAGCAACAGTTCCCGGCCCGTGGCGAGCAGGTCGTAGACCCGCGGCACCCGCGCATGGTCAATGGCCGCGCAGCGGCGCGCTTCCTGCAGCGCCCGGCGCCGGGCGAGCCGCGCGGCCGGCAGCCGGTGGTGCTTGAGGGCGACGTGACGCTGCAGCCGTGGGTCGAAGGCGAGGAGCACGGCCCCTTCGCCGCCCCTGCCGAGCGCGCGGATGACCCGGTAGGGACCGACGCGGGCCACGGGACCTCAGGCGTCTTCCGCGACCCGCTCCCCGGCAACACGCAGCCGGGCGCGGAGGCCCGCGTGGGAGACACAGAGGGTCCGCGCCGCGGCGGCGACGTCACCCGCCGATGCCTCGAGCGCCGCCTGCAGTTCCTCGCGGGGGATATCGCCGGCGAGGCGGCAGCCGGGCATCTCGCGCACCCGCCGGTACACGGCGCCCCGGGACATGTTCAGGACCCGGGCGACCCGTGCCACCTCGTAATCGTTTGCGGCCCAGGCCTCGACGAAATCCGCCTCGGAAACGGCGTCGCGCGGCTCCTCCACGGCCTCGCCCGCCGGCGGCAGCGCGGCGAGGCGGCGGGCCAGCGCTGGCGGCAGGGAGAGGTCATCGGGGCAGGCGACCGCCAGTTCCCGGCACAGGTTAACGAGTTCGCGGATGTTCCCCGGCCAGCGGCAGGCGAGCAGCGCATCGAAGAGTTCCGCGCAGCGGACGCCATGGCACGGGTCCTGTGAGCAGTCTTGCCAGGGCGCGGGCCGGCCGGCAGCCTCGAAGGCCAGCGCCAGGTAATGCCGGGCCAGGAGGCCGATATCCTCCCGGTGGGCCGCTAGCGGGCGCAGGCGGATCTCCAGCGCGGCGAGGCGGTGGCGCAGCGCGCTGCTGAAGCTCGCGCCCTCACCGTCGATGGGCGCATCGGTCGCGGACACCACGCGCAGGTCGATCTCGCGGATCGGTCCGCCGACGACCTGGACTTCGCGCTGTTCGAGGGCGCGCAGGAGCTGCGGCTGCAGCGCGGCCGGCGCGTCGCCGATCTCGTCGAGGAACAGCGTGCCGCCGTTGGCCACCTCGAATTTGCCGATGCGCGCCTTGCGGTCGGCGCCGGTAAAGGCGCCGGGAGCGGTGCCGAACAGTTCGGCCTCCACCAGGCTTTCCGGAATCGCCGCGACGTTGACCGCGACGAAGGGCCCGCGCGCGCGCGGCGAGAGGTTATGGATGCCCTGGGCCAGCAGCTCCTTGCCGGTGCCGGTCTCGCCACGCAGCAGCACCGTGGCATCGAGCTGCGCGGCGCGCCGGGCCTGACGCTTGATCTCGCTGGCGGCCGGGCTGTTGCCGATGAAACCGGCGATGGTGTAACGCGCCCGGCGCGCCTTGGCCAGTTCGTTCTGGGTAGCGACCAGCTGAGTCTGCAGGCTGGTGTACTTGGACATCAGCGGCTTGAGGTGGCGCGCGCGGTCGAACAGCACGAAGCCCAGCGCGCCGACCAGGGTGCCGTCCTCGTCGCGCAGCGGAATGCGGGTGACCACGAAGTGCTCGTCGCCGAAGGCCATCAGGTCGATCATGCTCGGCTGGCCGCTTTCCACCACCTCGCGCAGGCGGCTGGCTGGCAGCACTTCCTCGATTTCCTTGCCGAGCACGCTGGCCGGATCGCGGATGCCGACCTTCTCGGCGTACTTGTCGTTGATCCAGACGATGCGCGCCTGGCGGTTTACCGCGATGGTGCCCTCGCACTGCGCGTTCAGGTGGTCGAACAGCAGTGGCATGGCCACGGCACGGAAGCGTTCCGGCGAAACGCCGGCGATTAGGCCGTGGTTGTCGAGTGCGTCGCGGGCAATGCTCATGGGCAGTCAGGGTCCGTTCTGGGGCGACCGATTATGGTTGGCCCCGGCTGCCACGGGCAAGGCAGCCGGAGGACGTTGGAGACGCTGGAGAAAACGTTGCCGAGGCAGGCAAGACAAGGCAGAAGCGGCCGAAGAAGCGGAGTTTACGTGTTGTAAATGAGCATTCTGAGGCCGGTTCTAACGCAGTATTGCCAACGCAGGTAGTTTTCAGGGGCTATACACTTCGTTGGGCAGCCAGGTGGCCAGCGGCTCGAACCAGAACACCAGGGCCAGCGCCAGCAACTGCAGGGCAATAAACGGAAGCACGCCCAGATAGATATGCCGTGTGGTGATGCCCGGCGGGCACACGCCCTTGATATAGAACAGTGAGAAACCCACCGGTGGCGTCAGGAACGAGGTCTGCAGACAGATGGCGAACATGATGGCAAACCACACCGGCTCCACGCCCATCTTGAACAGCACCGGCGCCACCAGCGGCAGGATGATCAGGGTGATTTCCACCCAGTCCAGGAAGAAACCGAGCAGGAAGGTGATGAACAGCACCGTCAGCAGGACCCCGGTGGTACCGAAAGGCAGCCCGGTAATGGCGCTTTCAATCACCTCGTCACCACCCAGGCCACGCAGCACCGAGGCAAACACCGTGGCACCGATAAAGATGCCGAAGATGAAGGCCGAGGTGCGGCTGGTCTGGTACAGTGATTCTTTCAGGGTGGCCATGTCCAGGCGCTTGCTGACAAAGGCCATCAACATGGCGCCACCAGCACCCACGGCCGAGGCTTCTGTGGTAGTGGCAATGCCGAAGAAAATCGAGCCCAGTACGGCAATGATCAGGGCCATCGGTGGCAGCACCGCCTTCAGCACATCCAGCCAGGCCCGAGCATCCAGCGGCTCCCGGTTCTTCGGCGCAGGCGCCAGGTCTTTTTTCAGGAACGACGCTATCAGAATGTACAGGATGTACATGGCCCCGAGCATGATGCCCGGAATCAGCGCCCCCATGAACAGTTTGCCAACCGAGGCATCTGAGGTACCCAGGCGATCCGCCATCAGCACCAGCATGATACTGGGTGGCACCAGGATACCCAGGGTACCCACGGAACAGGCCGTGCCCACGGCCAGGGATTTGTTGTAGTTGGCCTGCATCATCGGCCCCAGGGACAACATGCCCAGCAAGACCACGGAGGCCCCGACAATACCGGTGGAGGCGGCCAGCAGCACGCCGACAATCACCACGGTAATGGCATAACCGCCACGCAGCGGGCCAAGCACCCGCACCAGGCTGTGCATCAGTTTCTCGGCAATGCCGGAGCGGTCCAGCATGATGCCCATGAAAATGAACATCGGCAGCGCCACCATCAATTCATTGGCGACAATGCCG
>CAJWWA010000232.1 GCA_913048495.1 uncultured Halieaceae bacterium | reverse complement strand
CTGATTCTTCCCGGTACTCCTGCTGCGCGAGCTGCGCCGACGCAACGTGGCGCTGACCCTGCCCGACCCCTTCGTCCCGCCCGGCATGCCCAGGCCACGCGCGGTGCGGCTGTGCGTCGGCGCCGAATGCAGCGAGGCGAAGATGCGCCAGGGCGTGCAGATCGTAGCCGCCCTCGAGGAGGGAGATGATGCGCCCGCCGGCGCTCTGTGCCGCGATCGCGCACAGCTCCCCGGTCACCCAGGCGTAGTCGCTGTCGACCAGGTTGAGGCCGGCCATGTCATCGGCCTGGTGGGCGTCGAAACCCGCGGAGACCAGGACCAGCTCCGGGGCAAAGGCGCGCAGCCGCGGCAGCCAGTCCGCCTCCACGGCGGCGGCAAAGGCCGCGCCGTCCGCGCCGGCGGGCAGCGGGGCATTGACCACGTTGCTGTCGATGCTGTCGTAGCCGGAATGCGGATAGAACGGGTGCTGGAACGTCGAGCAGAACAGCAGGCGCCGGTCGCCGGCCACGATGTGCTCGGTGCCGTTGCCGTGGTGCACGTCGAAGTCGACGATGGCGACCCGGGACAGCCCGTGGGCCTCCAGCGCGTGCAGGGCGGCGACGGCCACGTTGTTGTAGAAGCAGAAACCCATGGCGCGGTTGCGCTCGGCGTGGTGCCCCGGCGGGCGCACGGCGCAGAACACCCTTGTTTCCTTCCCGGACAGCACGAGGTCCACGGCGAGGGCGGCCGCACCGGCCGCCCGCCGCGCCGCGGTGAGCGTATCCGGGTTCATCGCCGTGTCGCCATCGACCCAGGCGAGGCCCCCCTGGGGCGAGCGCGCCTCGAGGTCGTCCAGGTAGGCGGGGTCGTGCACGCGTTCCAGCCAGGCGCGCTCGGCGAGCGGGGCGTCGTAGTGAACCAGCGCCATGTCGAGCCCGCTGGCGATCAGGCGGTCGTTGATGGCCGTGAGGCGCGCCGGGCATTCCGGGTGCAGGCCCATGTCGTGGCGGAGGCAATCCCGGTGCGTGATGTAGCCGATGGTCATGGCGTGCTGGAGCGTCCCGCTGCGACTGTGGCACTATTCTGTCGCAAAAGCCGGGGCCGTGCACGGTCCCGGGCCCGTCCCTCCCCGGAACCCGCTCCTTGAAGAAACACTACCTGCACAAGCTCTTCGAGCCCCGCTCCGTGGCCGTTATCGGCGCCTCGGACCGCCTCGACGCCGTCGGCGGCCGCGTGCTGCACAACATCATCGAGGGGGGCTTCGAGGGCGAGCTCTACCCGGTCAATCCCAACCGGGAGACCGTGCAGGGTCGCAGCGCCTGGGCGAAGGTCTCGGCGATCAGCCGCCCGGTGGACCTCGCGATTCTCGCCATCCCCGCGGCGAGCGTCGCCGCCGCCCTGCGCGACTGCGCCGAGAGCGGCGTCGGTGCGGCCATCGTCATGTCCGCGGGCTTCGGCGAGATCGGCTCCGCCGGCGCCGGCCTGCAGGCCGAGCTCGTGGATATCGCGCGCACCCACGACCTGCCGCTGCTGGGGCCCAACAGCCTCGGCGTGCTGCGCCCGGCCTGGCACTTCAATGCCAGCTTTGCCAAGAGCCGCAGCCAGCCGGGCAAGGTAGCACTGCTGGCGCAGTCCGTGGGCTTCTGCAATGCGCTGCTGGACTGGGCCGACTCCAACGACTTCGGTTTTTCCGCCGTCGCCTCACCGGGGGCCGCCTCGGACGTGGATTTCGGCGACCTGCTCGATTTCCTGTCCGTGGATGCGTCGACGCACAGCGTGCTCGTCTACGTCGAGCGGATCACCGACGCCCGCGCATTCCTCAGCGGCCTGCGCATGACCGCGCGGGTGAAGCCGGTGATCGTGCTCAAGTCCGGCCGCAGCGAGGATGCGCCGGGGCAGCTCGGCGACCGCGTCTTCGATGCCGCCATCGAGCGGGCCGGCGCCGTGCGCGTGAACACGGTGCACCAGCTGTTCACGGCGGCGCGCACGCTGCTGGCGGGTACGCGCATTACCGGCCAGCAGCTGGCCGTGGTGACCAACGCCGGCGGCCCGGGGCGCATGGCGGCGGACCGGGCGCGGCGCCGCGGCGTCATCCTGGCGCAGCCGACGGCCGGGACCCACGCGGCCCTGCGTTCGCTCATGCCGACGCACTGGCAGCCGGAGAATCCCCTCGATCTCCTCGGCGACGCCGGGCCCGAGCGCTACGCCGCCGCCTGCAAGGCACTCCTCGATGACCCCGGCGTCGACGGGCTCCTGGTGCTGCTCACGCCCCAGGGCATGACCGACCCGGACGCCTGCGCGCAGGCCGTGATCGAGACCGCGAAGGGGGCGCGCAAGCCCGTGGTCGCCTGCTGGATGGGCGAGGACCTGGTCGCACGCTCCCGCGAGCTGCTCGCCGCGGCGCGGCTGCCGCACTTCACCAGCCCGGAGCGCGGGGTCGACGCCTTTGCCTACATCGCCGCCTACCGGCGCAACCAGGCGGTGCTGCTGCAGGTGCCGCCGCCGCTCTCGGAGCGGCAGCCGCCGGACAGCGAAGGCGCGCGGCTGATGATCGAGAACGCCCTCGGCGAGCGCCGGGAGGCGCTGACGGCAACGGAGGCGAAGGCGGTGCTGCGCGCGTTCCGCGTGCCGGTTTCGCCGGCGATCAACGCGTCGTCGCCCGCCGATGCGCTGGTGGCCGCCGAGACCCTCGGCCTGCCGGTGGCGATGAAGGTCAACTCGCCGGACATCCCGCGCAAGGCCGCCGTCGGCGGCGTGCGGCTGCGCGTGCGCGATGCCCACGAGGTGCGCAGCGCCTACCGGGACATCATCTCGCGGGTGAAGGCGGCCCGCCCCGATGCGCGCATCAACGGGATTTCCGTCGAGCCGCTGCTCGAGGCCGACGATCCCCGGGAGGGCGCCGTGGTGCTCGCCCGGGACCCGGCTTTCGGTCCCTACATCGGCATCGGGGCGGCCCGCGACGGCCTGTCGCCCATGCCCGGGCTGCAGGTTGCACTGCCGCCGCTTAACGGCTTCCTGGCCCGCGAACTGGTGCGCCGGGCGCTGGACGGCGCGCCGGACGGCACCTTCAGCGAAAGCGACGAGGAGTCGCTGGTCGCCATGCTGATGCGTGTCTCCGAGCTCGCCTGCGAGCTGCCGGAGGTGATCGAGCTGACCATGAACCCCGTGCGTCTCGGCAGCGAGGGCGCCGTCGCCCTGGACGCGCGCATGACGGTGCACACCCGTCAGGCCAGCACCCGGCGCTATGGCCACATGGCGATCCACCCCTACCCGTCGGCCATGGCCGAGCACTGGCAGCTCGCCGACGGCAGCGATCTCCTGGTCCGGCCGATCCGCCCGGAGGACGCCGAGATGGAGCGCGCTTTCGTCGAGGGGCTGTCGCCCGAGAGCCGTTACTACCGCTTCATGTACCGCGTCGACAAGCTGTCGCCGATGATGCTCGCCCGCTTCACGCAGATCGACTACGACCGGGAGCTGGCCTTGGTGGCCATCGCCAGCCCCGACGGCCCGGATCCGCGGATCATCGGCGTGGCCCGCTATGTCGCGAACCCGGACGGCCAGTCCTGCGAGTTCGCGCTCACGGTGGCCGACGACCTGCAGCACCAGGGCATGGGCCGGCGGCTCATGCAGCAGCTGATGAACGCCGCCCGGGACCGGGGTCTCGAGGTGATGGAGGGGGAGGTGCTGGCGTCGAACCGGCGCATGCTGCGCCTCTGCGAGGGGCTCGGTTTCCGCCTCGTCTACAGCCGCGACGAACCGGACGTGGTGGCGGTGCGCCGCCACCTGTAACCCGGTCCGTCACGCGCTGCGGCGGCCCGGCTAGCGCAGCCGGTAGCGCACCGGCAGGGAGCGCAGGCCGCCGACGAAGATCGCCTTGATCCACTCCGGGTCCCCGGCCAGCTCGATCTCCTCGAGCCTCGGCAGCAGTTCGCGGAAGAAGCAGGATACCTCGAGCGTGGCCAGGTGCTGGCCGAGGCACATATGCGAGCCGTAGCCGAAGGCGAGCTGCTGCTTCGGGTCGCGGCTGAGGTCCAGGCGGTTGGGCGCGTCGAAGGCGTCCGGGTCGCGGTTGGCGGCCGGGTACCAGAGGGCGAGGTTGTCGCCCTCGCGGATGGTCCTGCCGCCGAGCTCGACCTCGCGGGTCGCGGTGCGCACCATGTGCCGCACCGGCGATACCCAGCGGATCAGTTCCCGGGCGGCGCGGTCGTCGAGGTCCGGCCGGTCCCGCCAGAGGGCGAGCTGGTCCGGGTGCTCGATGAGCGCCTTCATGCCGCCGCCGATGGCGGCGGAGGTGGTGTCGTGACCGGCGCTGGCGGTGATGATGAAGTAGCTCATCTGGTCCAGCGTCTCCATGGGCTCGCCGTCCACGGTCGCATTGGCGAGCACGCTGGCCAGGTCATCCGAGGGCGCGCGCTTGCGCTCGGCGATGACCTCGGTGAAGTAGTCGGTAAAGTCCTGGATGACCGCGAGGCCGGCGGTGGGGTCTTCCCCCCGCTGCAGCGACGGGTCCTGGCCGCCGAACATCTCCTGGGTCAGCTTGAGCATGGTCGGCTCCGCCTCCCGGGGCAGGCCGAGGATGGAAACGATCACGCGCAGGGGCAGCAGCAGGGCCACGTCGCGCACGAAGTCGCATTCCGGGCCTTCCTCGACCATCTTGTCGACGAATTCCTTCACCAGCGCCCGCACCTCGGCCTCGAGCTTGTCGATGCTGCGAGGCAGGAACCATTCGCGGGTGACCTTGCGCAGCTTGAGGTGCTTCGGCCGGTCCATGTGGATCAGCGTCTCCAGGCCGTTCTTGTTGCCGAAGGTCTCGAGCAGGGCCTGCTCCATCGCCTCCGGGACCAGCACGGTGCGCGGGGCGCTCAGGAACTCGTCGTTGGCGCTGCCGATTGCCTTCACGTCGGCGTAGCGCGTGAGGTTCCAGAACGGGCGGTACTCCGGGTGCTCCACCCAGGACACGGGATCGGTGCTGCGCAGGTAGTCGAACAGGGCATACATGCTCGCCTCGTCGCCCATGACGTGCGGGTCGAGGACGTCCGCGGGGCGGAAGGGCGGTCGGGCGGTTGCGGTGTTGTCGGTCATCGTGGGTCCTCCTCGGGCGGCGTGAGGATAGCATGGCGACGCCCGAAGAAAAGGCATCCGCCGCGCCCGGTCCCGCGTAGGGAAGGCCATGGAAAAACACCCGCAGATAGCTGTGGTCATCGGCGCCGGCGGCGGCATCGGCAGCGCGGCGGCCCAGGCCCTCGCAGCCCGCTACCGGCAGGTTATCGCGGTCAGCCGGCAGCCCTCGGCGGTGCCGGCACTGGCCGGCTGCGACAACGTGCAGTGGCTGCCCTGCGCGGCGGAGGAGGCGGCGATCACCGAGGCCGCCGCGGTGATTGCCGGTGCCAGTGCCGGATTGCCGCTGGCGCGGGTGGTGATTGCCACGGGCACCCTGCACGGCGAGGGCTACCGCCCCGAGAAGTCGCTGCGCGAGCTCGCGGCCGGGACGCTCGGGCACCTGTACCAGGTCAACGCCGTGCTGCCGCTGCTGTGGCTCGCCGGACCGATGACCGGCCTGCTGGTGCAACCGATCATCGGGGCAATGAGCGACCGCACCC
>CAJWWA010000231.1 GCA_913048495.1 uncultured Halieaceae bacterium | reverse complement strand
GGGGCCGGCAACGCAGAACTGTTGGCTTCAGCGCCATGCTCGTGCAACATCCGGGCTAGTGTCCTGTCCGGCTAATTAGCCGGACAGGACACTAGTCGTCGAGGGGAATCCAGCCGAAGCCTTCGCGCTGGCAGGCCCAGTGTGCCCGCTCGAGCCACGCGAGGTGTTCCGCGGCGAGGAGCTCGCGCACCGCCGCCGGGCTGTTGTTCTTTTCGCTCATGTGCGCGATGACGAGGTGCCTGAGCGCCGGGCTGTCGAGCGCCGCCAGGAGATCACTGGCCTGGCGGTTGTTGAGGTGGCCCCACTCGCCACCGACCCGCCGCTTGAGCGCCGGCGGGTACTCGCCGGCGGCGAGCATGGCGCTGTCGTGATTGAACTCCAGCACCAGCCCCTGGCAGCCGCGGTAGGCGGCCACCACGTGGGGGGTGATGCTGCCGAGGTCCGTGAGGATCCCGAGCTCGCGGCCGCCGGCGGCGAGACGGTACTGGCAGGGTTCGCGGGCGTCGTGGGGCACGGCCACCGAGCGCACGGTCACGCTGCCCACGGTGAACGCCTCCCCGGCGTTGAAACGCTCGAGCGCGGCGCATTCGCCGAGGCGGCCGCTGGCGGCGGTACCGTGGGTGGCGTGCACGGGGATGCCGTGGCCCCGGGAAAGGGTACCGACGCCGGCGGCGTGATCGCTGTGCTCGTGGGTGACGAGGATGGCGTCGATATCGCCCGGCGCCAGGCCGAGGCGGGCGAGGCACCGGGTCGTCTCGCGGAGGGAGAAACCGCAGTCGACCAGCAGGCAGGTGTCGCCGCTGGCGACCACCGTCCCGTTGCCTTTGCTGCCGCTGCCGAGGGAGGCGACACGCACCGGAGTCTCCCTGCTCTGCTGTCTGGCTAGTTGATGTTGCCCTGGATCCTCGCCAGGAGCGACTGGTGCTGGCGCTTCTCGAGCGGCGCCCCGTCATCGTCCTGGGCCAGTCGGATCTCCACCCCGTCGCCGCCGACGGCGTCGACGGTGAGCAGGAAGCGGCGGTCGGCGAGGGGGTGATCCTCGTCGCCACCGGTGAGCCAGTCGAACCAGCCGCCCTCGTCGTCCTTGTTCGGACCGAGGAAGCGCAGGTAGTAGCGGCCCGCGCTGCGGTCGCGGTCCGTGATCTCGAAGGACGCATCTTCCAGCGCCAGGGCGACGGACGCCCAGGCCCGGTTGAAGGGCAGCCCGAGGGCAATATAGGTCTCGCCGTCGTCGTCCTCCTCGAGGGAGATGCGGCCGCCGGCGCTGATCGCCTGGTCTGCCATCATCGACACGGGCGCGGTCTCGGCGCTGTTGGCGATGTACTGCGCCACGCTGCGCAGCATGTCCGCCTCCTGGGCGAGGTCATCGGACACCGGCGGCCACTCGTCGTCCTCCCCCAGGCGCGACTTCTGCAGCACGTGCAGTTCGCTGGTACCGCGCTGCACGCCGCGCTCGATGCGGAAGCGGAAACGGGATTCGCCGCTGGCGTCCTGGAGCTGGAGCCAGTCGGACTCGATGATGCCCTGGCGGGCGTCCGCCCGGGCCACCTGCACGCCGGCCGCCGACAGGAAGCTGCGCACCTGCGGCCACAGCTGTCCCGGGGCGACACCGATGAGCGCCCAGCTGTCTTCGCCGAGCTTCTGGATGCGCACCAGCTGATCCGCGGCGCCCGCGGCGATCGGTGCGGGGCGCGGCACCTCGAATTCGCCGGCCAGCAGGAGGTCGTTGCGCACCGGCGGGATGGCGTAGAGCTCCCCGAGCGCTGTCGTGTCCATGCCCGGGGGGACGTCGATCACGTCGAGCTCCACGGCATCGCGGTAGGCCTGGGAGCGGTCGCGGAAGAAACCGTCATCGCCGAAGAGGTACCCGCAGCCGCCAAGGGCAGAGGCAAGCAGTCCGGTAGCCAGGGCGCCCGCAGCGCGCCTCATGCCATGACTCCCGCCAGCGCATCGCGCACGACCGCTTCGAGCTTGTGGTCCAGCGGCGTCAGCGGCAGGCGGATGCCCGGGCCGATGAGGCCGAGGTGCGCGAGCGCCCATTTCACCGGGATGGGGTTCGGCTCCAGGAACAGCGCCGACGTCAGCGCCGCGAGCCGCTCGTCGATGGCAACCGCCTCCTCCGCCTCGCCGGCGATCGCCGCGCGGCAGAGCGCAGCCATGAGCTCGGGAACGACGTTGGCGGTAACGGACACGTTGCCGTGGCCGCCGGCGAGCATGAGCTCGCGGGCCGTCGGGTCATCCCCGGAATAGACCGCGAAGCCCTTGGGCGCGCGTGCGAGGAGGTCCCGGGCGCGCTCGATGTTGCCGGTGGCGTCCTTGATACCGATGATGTTGTCATGCCGCGACAGCGCCAGCGTGGTGTCGTTGGCGAGGTCGACGCCGCAGCGCGCCGGCACGTTGTAGAGGATCTGCGGGATCTTCACGGCGTTGGCGACCGCGAGGAAGTGCTCGTACATGCCGGCCTGGGTGGGCCGGTTGTAATAGGGCGTCACCAGCAGGCAGGCATTTGCGCCGGCCTCGGCCGCGGCACGGGTCAACTCGATGGCCTCGGTGGTGGCGTTGGCGCCGGTTCCGGCGATGATCGGGATGCGACCGCCCACGTACTCGACACAGTGGCGGATGATAGCCATGTGCTCGGGCACGGAGAGCGTCGCGCTCTCCCCGGTAGTCCCGGTGACGCCGATCGCCGCGGTGCCCGAGGCAATGTGCAGGTCGAGGAGCCGCTCTAGCGCCGCCCAGTCGAGACTGCCGTCAGCGTGCATCGGTGTGACGAGGGCGACGATACTGCCAGTGATCATGCAAGGACTCCGGGGGGGGACGGGACAGGCGTGCGGCGCTCCGCGGCCGCACCGCGCCAAAGGCGCAATTATCCACGCCGCGGCCCCGAACACAACCGGATTGAGCGTTACCGCTGCCCGCGCTACCCTTCTCCGATCATGTCTTCCGGAAACCCCACCATGGCCATGCCGCTCCTCACCGCCCGGCTTGCCCCGCAGCGCCCGCCCGGCGCCATGGCACCGTTGCTCGCCCTGCTCGCCCTGCTCTGTACCCTCCTCGCCGCGCCCGCGGGCGCCCAGGGCACGGGCATGCAGGATCCGGGGCTGGAGGTCCGCATCGGCGAACTGACGGACCTGGACCGCCGCTACCTGGCGCAGCAGCGCGAGGATCTCGAGGAACTCGCGCGCAGCGAGCTGGGCGCCTTCTTCACCGGGGACCCGACCAACGACATCGGCGTGATGCAGCGCCTCCTCGACGAGGAAGTGGTCACCGCCGACGACCGGCGCCGGCTGCAGGCCATGGGCGTGGTGCTGGGCGACCTCCTGGCGGAGGCCCTGGACATGCACTGGGTCATCTACGAGGACCAGGTCGGGCGCAGCCGGGCGCTGCGCTACCGGCAGAGTGACAACTACCTGTTTCCCGCCACCATGGTCTCCCGCCGGCGGGAAGCCGGTGACCTGACACCGGTGCAGGAAATCTACGACAAGGCCGTGGGCATCATCCGCCCGGTGCAGGAACCGCTGCCGTTCCAGTGAGCGCAATCCGGCTGGAACCTGTTCGCAAGCCCTGCCGGTGAAAAGCCGGCGCCTGCCACAGCGCACCGCGATGGCACTTCGCCGGTAGCGGCCGTAGACTGGCGCTTTCCCGGCAGAAATGACAGGTGACGCGCCGCGGTGGCTGCCCCGGAACCCAGTTGTGACCTGAGCGGCGAGGACGGCGCGGCCCGCCTTCGCCTGGCCGGTTCCTGGCGCAGCGCCAGCCTGCCGGACATCGACGCCGTCCTCGAGCGCTTGCGCGCCGCGCCGGCGTCGCAGCTCACCGTGGACGGTGCCGCGGTGGCCGACTGGGACTCGCGGCTGCCGGCCTTCCTGCTCGCCTGTGACGCGGCCTGCCGCGCGGCCGGGGGCAGCATCGACGGGCGGGACCTGCCCGATGGCCTGGCCGCGCTGCTGCGCCTGGCCACGGCCACGGCCCCGGCGGAACCTTCGCCGGCACCGCGCCACGGCCCGCTTTCTGCCGCCGCCCTGCGACGGCAGCTGCACGAGATCGGTGAGGAGGTCCTCGACTCCCTCGCCTTCCTCGGCGATGCCCTGCATGCCAGCCTGCGGGCTTTCGTGCCCGGCTCAGCGACCCGCTGGGTCGACCTGCGGGACTGCCTCTACCAGGCCGGCCCGGATGCCCTGCCCATCATCACCCTGACCAGCGTGCTGGTCGGCATGATTCTCGCCTACCTGGGTGCCGTGCAGCTGCAGCAGTTCGGCGCAGAGGTCTATGTCGCCGACCTGGTGGCCATCGGCATGCTGCGGGAAATGGGCGCGCTGATGACCGCGGTGGTCATGGCCGGCCGCACCGGCGCCGCCTACGCGGCGCAGCTGGGCACGATGCAGGGCAACGAGGAGGTGGACGCCATCACCACCCTCGGCCTGTCGCCGATGGAGTTCCTCGTGGCGCCGCGCATGCTGGCCCTGGTCGCGACCATGCCGCTGCTGGTCATCTACGCCGACCTCCTGGGCATCATCGGCGGCGGTATCGTCGCCGGGGGCATGGGCATCAGCGCCCTGCAGTACCTGAGCCAGCTCGAGGCGGCTTTCTCCTTCACCCATGTCGTCGTCGGCCTGGTCAAAAGCGTCCTGTTCGCCTTCCTCATTGCCCTCGCCGGCTGCCGCGCCGGGATGAGCGCCGGACGCAATGCGGCCGCCGTCGGCCGCGCGACCACCGAGGCGGTAGTGACCGCCGTGGTCTACCTGATCGTGGCCGACGCCGGCATGAACATCCTTTTCCAGCAGCTGGGGATCTGAGCGGGTGACTGCCGAAGCCGCCATCACCGTCGACGGGCTGACCATGGCCTTCGGCAGCAAGGTGCTGCAGCGCGACCTGACCTTCGACATCAATCGCGGCGACATCTTCGTCATCATGGGCGGTTCGGGCTGCGGCAAGTCCACCCTGCTCAAGCACCTGCTGGGACTGCTGCGCCCCGCCGCCGGCGATATCCGCTACGGCGACGACAGCCTGGTCAATGCTGACGCGCGCACCCGGCGCCGCCTGCGCCGCGGCTGGGGCATCACCTACCAGGCCGGAGCGCTGCTCAGCGCCATGACCCTGGCCGAGAACGTCGCCCTGCCGCTGACCCAGTACACGGACTACAGCCGCGACACCATCGCCGGCATCGTCCGCTACAAGCTCGCCCTGGTCGGCCTCGCGGGTTACGAGAGCTACCTGCCCTCCGACATATCGGGCGGCATGCGCAAGCGCGCCGCGCTGGCGCGGGCCATTGCCCTCGACCCGGAGATCCTGTTCTTCGACGAGCCCTCCGCGGGCCTCGACCCGATCAGCTCGCGCCGGCTCGACGACCTGATCCTGGAGCTGAAGGAGTCCACCGGCGCCACGGTGGTGCTGGTGACCCACGAGCTGCCCAGTATTTTCGGTATCGCCAACAACTCGGTCTTTCTCGATGCCGGGTCGAAGACCATGATCGACGGCGGTGACCCGCGCTGGCTGCGCGATCACAGCCGCGAGCCGTTGGTGCGACAATTCCTCAACCGGGAAGCAGAGCTGGAGGGCGACCCCATGGATGAACGCAGGCACA
>CAJWWA010000230.1 GCA_913048495.1 uncultured Halieaceae bacterium | reverse complement strand
TTAGCGATCTGCTGCAGTGAGCCGCCAGCCGCTTCGCAAACGGCGCTCAGGTTTTTAAATACCTGATGAATCTGAGCTTCAATATCGCCTTCAACGATTTCCATTGTTTCTGGAACCAGAGCAATCTGACCAGACAGATAGACCGTGCTGCCTACTTTAACGGCCTGAGAGTAAGTACCGATGGCTTGAGGTGCTTTGTCGGTAGAAATAATTTCGCGACTCATGGTAATCCTTTGTACAGGTTAGAGTTGGGTTACTGATTAGCTTTAGGATATTTAATACGGACGATTTTCGACACGCCGCGGATCGTTCTGAGGCGGCGTATCGTACGTGCGAGGTGTTTACGGCCCTGAACACTCAGCGACAGGTAAGTAACGCTGAGGCGGGCGTCCTGCTCTTCAACACTGATTTTCTCAATGTTGGCTTCTGCCTGATTTACTGCCGCGGCAACATCGACAATGATACCCCGGCGGTTTTCCATATAGACTTTGAGGTCCACCGTAAATTCGCTGCTGATCTCTTTATCCCAGCTGAGGAATACACACTTCTCAGGATTGTCGCGGTACTCTTCGACGTTGCGGCAGTTTTCAGTATGAATAACCAGTCCACGACCAGAGCTGACATGCCCCAGAATCGGGTCTCCCGGAATCGGGCTGCAGCATTTAGCGAAGCTGACGACCAGACCTTCGGTGCCTTTAATCGCAAGGCGCGAGTTATCCTGAATTGAGTTCAGATCAATATCGGTATCGCGATTGGCAACGAGCAGGCGACGAGCCATCAGCGGTGCCATGCGGTTACCCGCTCCGATATCTTCAAAGAGATCTTCGAGGGTCTCTTTTTCAGTCTCTTTCAGAACCAGTTCGACATGCGCCGCGTCGATATCTTCCATGGTCTTACCCAGCGCGCTGAGCGCTTTATTGAGCAGGCGCTTACCAAGCTCAACAGATTCAGAACGGCGCTGAGTTTTCAGGTAGTTGCGGATATTCGAGCGGGCTTTACCGGTAACAACAAAGTTAAGCCACGCCGGATTGGGCTGTGCGTTCGGCGCTGTGACCACCTGAATGGTCTGGCCGTTCTGTAGCCGGGCACTCAAAGGTGCCAGCTGCTTATCTATACGACAGGCAATACAGTGATTGCCAACATCGGTATGTACCGCGTACGCAAAATCGACTGCCGTGGAACCTGCGGGTAGTTCCATAATTTTGCCTTTCGGCGTGAATACGTAGATTTCTTCCGGGAAAAGGTCGACTTTAACGTGTTCAACAAATTCGATTGGCGAACCTGCATTTTTTTGCAGTTCGAGCAGGCTCTGAACCCACTGGCGTGCACGCTGTGTGCCGCTTGTCTGGTCGCTTTCGCTTTTGTAGAGCCAGTGCGCCGCAATACCATGGTTCGCCATGGCTTCCATATCTTCGGTGCGGATCTGGATCTCGATGGGCACGCCGTGCATGCCCTTGGTCACCGTGTGCAGCGACTGGTAGCCGTTGGCCTTCGGGATGGCGATGTAGTCCGTGAACTCGCCGGGGACCGGCTTGTAGAGGTTGTGCATGCAGCCGAGCACGCGGTAGCAGGTGTCCACGGAGTCGACGATGATGCGGAAGGCGTAAATGTCCATGATCTCGGAGAAGGACTTATTCTTCGAGCGCATCTTCTGGTAGATGCTGTACAGGTGCTTCTCGCGGCCGATCACCTCCGCGTTGTGCCCCTCCTGGCGCAGCGTCGACTCGATCTGGTGGCGGATCTTCTCCACCAGTTCCTTGCGGTTGCCCCGCGCCTTGCGCACGGCCGCCTCGATGCGCCGGGCGCGCATCGGGTACAGCGCCGAAAAGCCCAGGTCCTCGAACTCCATGCGCACCGCGTTCATGCCCAGGCGCATCGCGATGGGCGCGTAGATGTCGAGGGTCTCGCGGGCGATGCGCCGGGCCTTGTCCGTTGGCAGCACGCCCAGCGTGCGCATGTTGTGCAGCCGGTCGGCGAGCTTGACGAGGATGACGCGGATATCGCGCGCCATGGCCAGCGCCATCTTCTGGAAGTTCTCGGCCTGCTTCTCCTCGAGGCTCTCGAACTCCATCTGCGTGAGCTTGCTGACGCCGTCGACGAGCTCGGCCACGGGTTCGCCGAACTGCCGGCCGATGGCCGCCTTGTTGATACCCGTGTCCTCGATGACGTCGTGCAGCATGGCGGCCATGAGGCTCTGGTGGTCCATGTGCATGCCGGCGAGGATGTTCGCGACGGCGAGCGGATGGGTGACGTAGGGCTCGCCGCTGCGGCGGGTCTGGCCGTAGTGGGCCTGCTCGGCAAAATAGTAGGCGCGCCGGACCTGGCGGGTCTGGTCCGCTTCGAGATAGCTGCGCAGGGTGGCGTCGAGGGCGTCGATGGTCTGCATCAAGCCCCCGCGATCACGACGGGATCAGAAGCTCTCGCTGGCACCCATGACTTCGGCGAGTTCTTCCTCGGCATCGAGCTCATCCTCGCGCGCCAGCATGTCGCCGGTCACCAGGCCCTCGGCGATCTCGCGCAGGGCGATGACGGTCGGCTTGTCGGATTCTTCCTGGACCAGCGGGTCCTTGCCCCCCGTCGCGATCTGGCGGGCGCGCTTGCTGGCCAGCATGACGAGTACGAAGCGGTTTTCCACGCTCTCGAGGCAATCTTCTACGGTTACACGTGCCATGGCTATCGGGCTTCCTGGTCGACCTGTGATTCGGCGCGCGCAGGCGGGCACGCGCCGGAGAACGGCATAGTATACAGGAGCTTACCGGCCCGCGGGCAAGGGGCTGTTCTCAGGCGAGCAGCCGGGCCAGGGTATCGGCGTGGCGCTCGCCCTGGGCGCGGGTGCGCAGGCGGCAGCTCAGCACGATGGCGGCGAGTTCGTCCAGGGCGCGCTCGAAGTCGTCGTTGAACACGAGGTAGTCGTACTCCACGTAGTGCGACATCTCCGCCACGGCCTGGTCCATGCGCCGGGCGATGGTGTCCGGGTCGTCCTGGCCGCGGGCGGTCAGCCGCTCGTGCAGCGTCTCCCGGGACGGCGGCAGGATGAAGATGGAACAGGTCTCTGGCATGAGCCGCTTCACCTGCTGCGCGCCCTGCCAGTCGATCTCCAGGATCACGTCCGTGCCGGCGGAGAGACGCTCCTGCACCCAGGCCTGGGACGTGCCGTAGAAGTTGCCGAACACCTCGGCGTGCTCGAGGAAGGCGCCCTCGCCGAGCATCGCCTGGAAGGCGGCCGGCTCCACGAAGTGATAGTTCACCCCGTCCACCTCGCCGCGGCGTTGCGGCCGGGTGGTGTGCGACACGGAGACCGTGAGCGCGGCTACCCGGGCAACCAGGGCCTCGACGAGGCTGGTCTTGCCGGCCCCGCTGGGCGCGGAAATCGTGAAGAGGGTGCCGGTGGCCGTGCTCATGCTCTCGTTCCGTCGCCTGCGTCCCGGGGCCGCTAAGGTATGCCAGCCGGGTCCGGGATTCAATCGCGCCGGCGGCGGGGCGCAGCAGTCATTGAATCAAAAAAGAACGATAGAATAATAAATATCTATTTTACAGAATATTGCCCGGCCGCGATACTGCGCCCCAGTACTCACTGGGAGGTGCCCCATGACCGGAAACTGGACAGATCTCGCCCTGCTGCTCGTCCCCCTCGTCTACCTGCTGGCCGCCGGGCTGGCCGGTTTCACCGGGCCGCGCGCCGGCTGGCGGCTGGTCCAGGGCGGCAACGCCCTGGCCCTGGCCCTCGCGCTGGCTCTCGACCTCGCGCCTGACCCCGTGTCCGGCTGGTTCCTGCACGACCCGGTGAACAGCATCGTGCTGTCCCTGGTCGCCTTCATCGGCCTGGTGGTCGCCCGCTTCTCGGCGCACTATCTCGACGGCGATGCGGGGCAGGCCCGCTTCCAGCGCTGGCTGCAGGTCACCCTCGCCTGCGTGGCGGTGGTCGTCACCACCAACCACTTTCTCGTGCTGCTGCTGGCCTGGGCGGGCATCAGCCTGAGCCTGCACCAGTTGCTGATGTTCTACCCGGAGCGCAAGCGCGCGGCCCTGGCGGCGCACAAGAAGTTCCTGTTCGCCCGCCTGGCGGAGCTCTGCCTCGCCGCCGCCGGCTGCCTGCTCTACCTCGAGCACGGCACGCTGCACATCGACGGCATGCTCTCGGCCTACGCCGCGCCCGGCGCGAGCCTCGGCCTGCGCGAGCAGCTGGCCGCCCTGCTGATCGCCAGTGCCGCCATGGTCAAGTGCGCGCAGTTCCCGATGCACGGCTGGCTGATCCAGGTGGTGGAGGCGCCGACGCCGGTCTCCGCCCTGCTCCACGCCGGGATCATCAACCTGGGCGGCTACCTGCTCCTGCTCATGGCGCCGCTCCTCACCCTGGCGGCACCGGCCAAGGGCCTGCTGCTGGTGGTGGCGGGGCTCACCTGCGTGATCGCCGCGCTGGTCACCATGACCCGGGTCAGCATCAAGGTACTGCTGGCCTGGTCCACGGTGGCACAGATGGGCCTCATGCTGGTGGAGTGCGCCCTCGGCCAGTACGGCCTCGCCCTCCTGCACCTGGTCGCCCACTCCTGCTACAAGGCCTACTGCTTCCTCGCTGCCGGCGGCCAGGTCGAGGCCTACCTGCGGCAGCGGCTGGCGCCCGCGGCGCCGGCGCCGCGCGCCGCCGCGCCGGTCTTTGCCGCGGTGGTGGTCGCCCTCTTCGGCGGCCTGGTGGCGGCGGGCTGGTTCACGGCCGACGCCAGCCTCTGGCTGCTCTTCGCCCTGATGGCCCTGGTGCTGGTGAGTGAGCGCGGCAGCACGCTGGTTCGCGGTTCGGCCCTGCGGGCGCTGGCCGTGGCCGGCGGTCTCGCGGTCGCCTACGCCCTGCAGAAGTTCGTCTTCACCGCCCTCGCGCCCGCCGGCGCCGCCCCGGGCCTTGCCGCCACGCTGTGGTGCGCGGCCCTCTTCCTCGGCCTGCTCGGCGCCTACTGGCTGCTGCGCTGCCGGCCCGGGAGCGCGCTGGCGCGCCGCCTGTACCGCAACCTCTTCGCCGGCCTCTACCTCGACGAGTGGGCCACGCGGATCACCCTCGCCATCTGGCCGGCCCAGCTGCCGCTGCGCGCCGCCAGCAAGCAAGTACTTACCATCAAGCAACTGGAGGCAAGCCGATGAGCAGCAAAGACCTGCGCGTGGACGCCCTGCGCGACGCCGCCCGGACCGCCGGCGAGCGAATCGCCCCGACCTGGCCCCTCGACCAGCTCATCGCCGTGAACCCCTGGTGGGAGCTCCGCGACGAGCCCCTGCCCGCGGTCGCCGCGCGGCTGTCGGTGCTCGGCCAGGTGGAATGCCTCATGCCCCGGGACTGGTACCGGGCACACTGGCAGCGGGAGATCGGCTTCGGGCACCTCGCCGCCGCTGCGGCGGAAACGGGCGTGTCGCTGGACGAGAAGGCCCTCCTCGGCTGGCTCGACGGCGACGATCAGCTCGCCCACTGGCACAACTTCAGTGACCAGGTCGACGGTACCCGCGACCTGGAGCGCCAGGTCAGCTGGCACGACGAGATCGTGCACCAGGTGAGCCAGTTCTGCGCCAGCGTCTTCAGCGGCGACACGCCGCTGCCCGCCGCG
>CAJWWA010000229.1 GCA_913048495.1 uncultured Halieaceae bacterium | reverse complement strand
GGTAGGCGATGGCATCGGCCAGCCTGAAGCCGTCGTCGTCGACGCCGGCGAGCAGGTCCTCCGGCGGCTGCCGCCGGAGCAGGGCCACCGCCTGGCCGCAGAGCTTGCGCCACTGCAGCTGGCCGATGCCCTCGGTCGTGGGGTAGATGGGCGTCAGCCGGTCTTCCACGGGCGCGGGCCCGGGGCCGACGGCCCGGTACTCCGGGTGCACGAGTTCCGCACCGCGCGGCCCGGCCCTCACCTGGCCGAAGCAGCGCAGGCGCACGCCCGGCCGCAGGGCCTGCTTCTGGGCGTTGCTGAAATGGAAGAAGCGCAGGGTCAGCGTACCGGTGCCGTCCTGGAGCACGACCAGCAGGCTGCGCCGGCGGCCGAAGGTGACGTCGGCGCCGCGCACCTCCCCCTCGACCACTGCCTCGCTGCCCTCGACCAGGCCGCCGATCGGCGTGACGCGGGTGCGGTCCTGGTAGCGCAGCGGAAAGTGGAACAGCAGGTCCTCGACCCGCTCGACGCCGTAGGCCTGCAGCCGGGCGGCCAGCTTCGGCCCCACGCCGCGCAAGCCGGTCAGTTCCTGCGCTACTATTGATGCCATGCCAGTCTGTGTTGCCACGCCCGCCGCCGCTGTGCGCTGCCATTGTCGCATGGCGGCTCCCGCGTGGGGTCATCGCCAGCGGTCGGGAGCCGCCGCGTGAGCGCCACCGTGCTGTTCGTGGGCGCCGGGGACCTCGCGGCGCGCTGCGCTGCCGCGCTCTCCGCCGATCCGGCGGGCCCGCTGGCCGGCGCCAGGCTGGTGGGCCTGCGCCGCGACATCGACGCCCTGCCGCCGGGGTTCGAGGGGCTGGCCGGCGACTATGCGGACCCGGCGGTCGCGCCGCGGGTCGCGGCGCTGGCGCCGGATTTCGTGGTCACCACCTTCAAGCCCCTGGGCCGCGACGAAGCCGGCTACCGCCGGGGCTTCGCGGACGCCGCCGGCTACCTCGCCGAGGCCTTCGCGGCACAGCCGCCGCGGCAGCTGCTGTTCGTTTCCAGCACGCGGGTCTACGCGGAGCAGGACGGCGGCTGGGTCGACGAGACGAGCCCGCTGGCCACGGTGGCCACGGACCCGGCGGCGGCACAGATCGTCGCGGCGGAGGATGCGCTGGCGGCTGTCGCGCCGGTCGCCCGCCTGCGCTGTGCCGGCATCTACGGCGGTGCCGACGGCTTCCTGCAGCGCCGGGTCGCCAGCGGCAGCCTCTGTCCGCCGACCCCGGTGCACTACAGCAACCGCATCCACCGCGACGATGTCGGCGGCTTCCTCGCCCACCTGCTGGCAGCCGCCGCGGGGGGCAGCGCCCTCGCCCCGGCCTACAACGTGGTGGATAACTGCCCCGTGCCGCAGGCCGAGGTCGAGGCGTGGCTGGCGGAGCAGCTGGAAGTGCCGGAAAGCGCGCGTCGCTACGACGCCCGGCCCCTGTCCCGGGGCCACAAGCGCATCCGCAACGGGCGCCTGCACGAAAGCGGCTACCGGCTGCGCTACCCCGACTACCGCGCGGGCTACGCCGCGGCGCTCGCGGCGGCGGGCTAGCCTAGAGGGCGAGCTGGGCCTCGACTTCGATGGCGGCGCCTTTCGGCAGTGCCGCGACCTGCACGCAGGCCCGGGCCGGGTAGGGCGCCTTGAAGAACTCTTCCATGATCGCGTTGACGGTCGCGAAGTCGCCGAGGTCGGTCAGCGAGATATTCAGTTTCACCGCATCGTCGAGGTTGCCGCCGGCCGCCTCGGCGACCGCGGCGAGGTTGCGGAACACCTGCCGCGCCTGCGCATCGATGCCGCCCTCGACCAGTTCCATGGTCCCCGGGTCCAGCGGAATCTGGCCGGAGAGCCAGGCGATGTTGCCCACCTTCACCGCCTGGGAATAGGGGCCGATGGCGGCGGGCGCCCGGTCGGTGGAGATCACGGCGCGGTTGGTCATGGTCATTCCCTCTAGTTGGTGACGCGCATCACCCGGCGCACGGTGGCAATGCCGCGCAGCCGGCGCATGATGCGCGCGAGGTGAACGCGGTTGTTCACCTGCAGTTCCAGGTCCACGTAGGTGAACTGGTAGTCCTTGTCCTCGGTGGAGATCTTCTCGATGTTGACGCCCATGCTGTTGATGCGCGTGGCGATGACGGCGATGGTACCGCGGCGGTTCTCCACCTCGATACGCAGCTCCGCGGGAAACTCGCCTTCGACGTTGTCGTCCCAGCGCAGCGGGATGAGCCGTTCGGGCTTCTCGCGCATCTCGGCGAGGTTGCGGCAGGCCTCGCGGTGCACGACCACGCCGCGCTCGGAACTCAGGTAGCCGGCGATCGGGTCGCCCGGAAGCGGGCGGCAGCAGCGGGCGTAGGAGACCATGAAGCCCTCCGTGCCGCGGATCGCCAGCGGCGCGCCGCCGCCCTCCTCGCGCTGCTTCGGCGCCGTTTCCTCGCCGCCGCCGAGCAGCTGCTGCGCCACCACGGCCGGCAGCCGCTTGCCGCGGGCGATGTCCTCGAGCAGGTCGTCGATGCTGGCGTAGCCGTTGTGGCCGAGGTAGTTCGTGACCGTGTCCCCGTCGAGCTCCTCGACGGCGCTTTCGGCGTCGCCGAGGGCCTTGTCGAGGAGGCGCCGGCCCAGGGCCACGGAGTCTTCCCGGGTCTGGTTCTTGAGGAAGTGGCGGATGTTCGTGCGCGCCTTGGCGGTCACGGTGTAGTTGAACCAGGAGGGGTTCGGCCGCGCGCCCGCGGCGGTGAGCACCTCGACGGTCTGGCCGCTCTGCAGCGGTTCGGACAGCGGCGCGAGGCGCCGGTTGATGCGGCAGGCCACGCAGCGGTTGCCGAGGTCCGTGTGCACGGCGTAGGCGAAGTCCACTGCCGTGGCGCCCTTGGGCAGCTCGAGGATGCGCCCCTTGGGCGTGAACACGTAGATCTCGTCCGGGAACAGGTCGATCTTGACGTTCTCGATGAACTCCAGCGAGTTGCCGGCGTTCTGCTGCAGCTCCAGTACGCTTTTCAGCCACTGACGGGTACGGGCGTGGTTGCCGTTGATGACCTCGTCCTTGGACTTGTAGACCCAGTGCGCTGCAATGCCGTTGTTGGCCAGCTCTTCCATCTCGTCGGTACGGATCTGGATTTCGATCGGTACCCCGTGCATGCCGAACAGGGTGGTGTGCAGGGACTGGTAGCCGTTGGCCTTGGGGATGGCGATGTAGTCCTTGAAGCGGCCGGGGAATGGCTTGTACAGGCTGTGGACGGCGCCGAGCACGCGGTAGCAGGTGTCCGGCTTGTCGACGATGATGCGGAAGGCGTAGACGTCCATGATTTCATTGAACGACTTCTTCTTGCCGCGCATCTTCTGGTAGATGCCGTACAGGTGCTTCTCGCGCCCCATCACCTTGCCCTGAAGACCCTCGCGTTCCAGGCAGGCCTGCAGCGACTCGAGAATCCGGTTCAGCAGCTCCTTGCGGTTGCCACGGGCGTTGCGCACGGCGCGGTCAATCAGCATCGAGCGCATCGGATACATGGCCTTGAAGCCCAGGTCCTCGAACTCGGTGCTCAGACTGTGCATACCCAGACGGTTGGCAATCGGCGCGTAGATCTCGAGGGTTTCCTTGGCGATGCGACGGCGCTTTTCCGGTGCCAGCGCCCCCAGGGTTCGCATGTTGTGCAGGCGGTCGGCGAGCTTGACCAGAATCACCCGGATATCGCGGGCCATGGCCAGGGCCATCTTCTGGAAGTTCTCGGCCTGGGCTTCGGCCTTGCTCTCGAAGGTCATCTGGGTCAGCTTGCTGACCCCGTCCACCAGCTCGGCAACGGTGTCGCCAAACTGCTCGACCAGAGCATCCTTGGGAATGCCGGTGTCTTCGATTACGTCGTGCAGCATGGCCGCCATCAGGCTCTGATGGTCCATGTGCATGTCGGCGAGGATATTGGCTACGGCAAGGGGATGGGTAACGTAAGGCTCGCCGCTGCGTCGGGTCTGGCCGTCGTGGGCTTGCTCGGCGTAGAAATAGGCGCGCCGGACCAGGTTGACCTGATCCGGCTCAAGGTAATTGCCAAGGGTGTCGGCAAAAACTTCTATCGCAGACATGCAGCTCTCCCGCACCCGTGGTAACGGGTGATGACCTCAGGAATGCCCGGCCTGCGCAATCCGTTTACTCGGCCAGTTCGGTAGTTTCCAGCGAGTACAGCGGCTCCTGCTGATCCTGCAGGGCTTCTTCGGCGAGGATTTCATTGGAAACCAGGCCTTCGGCGACTTCACGCAGGGCAACGACGGTCGGCTTGTCATTTTCCCATGCTACCTTGGGCTCCTTGCCGCCGGTGGCCAGCTGACGGGCGCGCTTGGAGGCCAGCATGACCAGTTCAAAACGGTTATCTACATTTTCCAGGCAGTCTTCAACGGTGACGCGGGCCATGGGGTACTCCGGAAAGGTAACAAGTGAACAAATCGACGCGCCCGGCACGGGGCCGGACGCAGGACCTGACAGTTTACTGGCTGAGGCTTCAGTCTGACAAGAGCGCCTGTAGCAGGGAGGCGTGACGCGCGCTCTGGGCAGTGGTCTTTAGTCGGTAGCTGCGTACGATGGCCTTGAGGTCGTCGAGGGCGTGCTCGAAGGTGTCGTTGATGACCAGACTGTCGAACTCGACGTAATGGCTCATCTCGGCAACGGCTTCGGCCATGCGGCGATCAATCACGTCGTTATCATCCTGGCCACGGGAATCAAGGCGGTAGCGCAGCGCTTCGAGTGACGGCGGCAGGATGAAGATCGAGTGTGCCTGCGGAAGCTTGCGGCGAACCTGTTCTGCGCCCTGCCAGTCAATTTCCAGAATGATGTCATGCCCACGGGCCAGGGCCTGTTCTACGGCGGTTTGCGAGGTGCCGTAGAGGTTGCCGAACACTTCGGCGTGCTCAAGGAAATCACCGGCTTCCACTAGTTTGAGGAAGTTGTCACGGTCGGTGAAGTGGTAGTTAACACCATCAGTCTCGCCCGGGCGCATCGGGCGGGTGGTGTGCGAAACCGAGACGTGCAGGTTGGGTGTCTGTTCGATCAGTGCCTTGACCAGGCTGGTTTTGCCTGCTCCGGACGGGGCGGAAATGATGTACAGCGTGCCGGTGGCATGGGTCATCGGACAGGGTTCCTGCGGTGCGTAATGGGTAAGCGCGCAATTATAGGGATTTCGTGCGGTGGCGTCATGGCTGGTCGTCGCTTCCGCTAAGCTGTTGGTTGAGGTCGAAACCGGAGGAAGGAGCAGGGATGATTTCAAAATGGCAATGGCTGCTGGCGCAGTTGACCCGCACGCTCTGGGTGCGTGCTTCCCTCTATGCCCTGCTGGCGGTGGTTGCGGCGCTGCTGTCGATTCTGGTCCAGCGGCTGCTGCCGGGCCCGTTGCCGGTCACCATCGGGGCTGATGCGGTTGAGCGCATTCTCGACATTCTGGCCTCCAGCATGCTGGCGGTGACCACCTTCTCGCTGAGTGTCATGGTGGCGGCATACAGTGCAGCGACTGCCAATGCGACGCCGCGGGCAACTCGGCTGCTGATGCAGGACACCACCACGCAGAATGTACTGGGAACCTTTATCGGGGCGTTTCTGTTCAGCCTGGTGGGGTTGATTGCGTTAAGCACGGAGGCATACGAC
>CAJWWA010000228.1 GCA_913048495.1 uncultured Halieaceae bacterium | reverse complement strand
CCCGAGCTGCGGGTTGTACTGGCCGAACTGGTGCCCCGCGTATGCGGTGGCCAGGGGCTCCGCGCCCTCGGGAACGGCGTTCCCTGCCACCATGGCCACGCCCGCCTCCGAGGCGAGCCAGTCCGCGTCGATGCCCAGCGCCGCGCACAGCGGGCGGTTGACCCGCAGGAGCCCCGGCTCGCGAACCGGTGTGGGGTCCAGGCGGGCGTAGAAGCGCGCCGGCAGCCGGGCATAGCTGTTGTCGAAGGGCAGGGCGGGTGCATTCATGGTATCGGTGGCTCCTGGTGTGGGGTGCCGGCGGAAGTTGGCGCGGCCGGCACCACAGCGGTAACCTTAGCGGCGATCGCGCCGTCGCGAAAGCGCCGGCGCCCCGCTTAAGTCCCTGTTTCTATTAGGTGAATTCATGGGTGACGCGCAGTCCTGGGACGTTCTCATCCGCAACGCGACGGTGTTCGACGGCAGCGGCGATGCGCCGCGGAAGCTCGACCTCGCGCTGCGCAAGGGCCGGATCGCCGCCAAGGGCAGCGCCCTGCCCGCGAACCACGCCGGCCGGGTCGTGGATGCGGGCGGCCTCTGGCTCATGCCCGGGCTCCTCGACATCCACACGCACCTCGACCTCGAGGTCGACCTCGAGCCGACCCTGCCCGAGGTGGTCCGCCACGGCACCACGACGGTGCTGGTGGGCAACTGCAGCCTCGGCACCTGCTTCGGCACCCAGGCCTTCGGCGGACAGGAACCGATCATCGACTGCTTCACCCGGGTGGAGAACATCCCCAAGAGCGTGCTGCGCAAGTGCGTCGAGGCCATCACCTGGGACAACACCGGCGACTACCTCGACCATTTCGACGACCTGCCGCTGGGGCCGAACATCGGCGCCTTCGTGCCGCACTCCATGCTGCGCATCGAGGCGATGGGTCTCGAGGACAGTATCAGCCGGTCCCCGACGGGCGCGGAGCTGGCGCGCATGGACGAGCTGCTGGAGGGCGCCATGCGCCAGGGCTATGTCGGCATGAGCACGGACGGTCTGCCCTTCCACTATCTGGCCAATGACCCGCACACGGACAAGCGCATCCCGACGCAGTTCGCCAGCTTCGGCGAGCTGCGGCGGCTGCTGAAGACCGTGCGCGGGCACGACCGGGTCTGGCAGACCACGCCGATCCTGCAGAACCGGGCCACGGCGCTGCTCTACTTCGCGCTGACCAGCGGCCGGCTCTTCGGCAGCACCCTGAAGACCTCGGCGCTCTCGGTCATGGAGTTCGCGCTGGCGCCGCGGGCGGCGAAGGCGTTCCTCGGCTTTGCCGGCCTGATGAACAGCCCCCTGTTCAAGGGCAACCTGCACTTCCAGGCCCTGGGCACGAACTTCCGCATCTGGTCCGACGGTATCGTCAGCCCGATGTACGAGGAGCTCGACAGCACCTGCCGGCTCATCGCCAGGGAATACGACGACGTGGCCGGCCGCCGCGCGCTCCTCGACGACCCGGCCTGGGTCGAGGCCTTCCGCGCCGACTGGCACCACGGCCGCCGCGGCCGCAACCTCGCCCACCTGAAGGCGAAGCTCGGCTTCCCGGAGCATATGGTAGTGCGGGAGCTGGACCGGCTGGTCTTCGACGGCGCGCCGGTCGCCGACTGGGACGGCGAGACGCTGCAGTCGGTCTACGAGCGGGTGCTCGCCTACCAGGGGGGCGCCGGCGATGCCGCGCGCTCCGCGGACGAGGAGACCGCGCTGGCCGCCTTCCCGAAGCCGCTGGGCGACGACGCCGACTTCATGCTCCACCTGCTGCGCGAGTACGACAAGGGTTTCCGCTTCTGGACGGACGTCGGCAACGTGGGCAACCGGGCGACGCTGGATTACCTGCTGCACGAGCGCGCGCTGCCGGGCTTCAACGACTCCGGCGCGCACATCACCAACATGGCCTTCTTCGACGGCAACCTCATGTCCCTGAAGCTCGCCCAGCAGCACGGCCCCGAGACCGTGGGCCGCATGGTGCGCCGGCTGACGCGGGAGCCGGCGGAATTCTTCGGCCTCGACGTCGGCACCCTGGATATCGGTGCGCAGGCAGATATCACCCTCATCGATCCGGAGCGCCTGCGCGACTGGGACTGCAACGACACCCGCGAGTACATCTACCGCGACCTCTTCGAGCACCACCAGCTGGTCAACCGCCCGCAGGGGATCGTGCGCCAGGTGTTCATCCGCGGTGAATCGGTGTGGGAGGACGACACGTTCACGCCGGTGTTCGGCAGCCGTCCCCTCGGCCGCGCCCTGCGCGCCGCCTGAGGCCTCACGGCGCGCAGTCGAACTCGTCCAGCGAACTGTCCTGGCCCACAAGGAGAACCGCATGTCCCGCCGCCACCGCGCCCTGGCGCTTGCCCTCGGCATCGCCCTCGCTCCCAGCCTCGCCGCTGCCGCCCCGGCGGCGCCCGCCGCAGAACCCGGGGAGGAGGGCATCAGCCGCGTCCTGGCCAGCGGCAAGGTCGACCCGCCGCGGGTTGCTCCGCCCCGGGGCGATGAGGCCCGCGGCCCCTTCCCCCGGCTGACGGTGGCCAATGCCATGCTCGTCGACGGGACCGGCGCGCCGCCGAACGGCCCGGTGACTCTCACCATCGAGCACGACACCATTACCCGCATCGCCCGCAGCCGGCCGGAGGACCTCGAGGCGGACGGCGAGGTCATCGACGTCGCCGGGGGTTACGTCCTCCCGGGTCTCATCGATGCCCATGTGCACCTCGGCACGCCGTCGCACGCGGCCGCGGGTGCGCTCACGGACCCGGAGTACGTGCTCAAGCTGTGGCTGGCGCACGGGGTGACCACGGTGCGCGACGTCGGTGCGGTCATGGGCCTGGGCTGGACCCTCGAACACCGGGCGCTGGCGGCGGCCGGCGAGATCAGTGCGCCGCGGCTGCGCGTGCACGCCATGTTCCCGCCGGAGACGGCCACGGCGGAGGCGGCGGAGGCGCTCGCCACGGCGGAGGCGGCCCGCAGCTGGGTGAGGGCCGTACACGAGCGCGGGGCCGACGGCGTCAAGTTCCGCGGCGCCCGGCCGGGTCCCTTCGCGGCCGCCATGGACGAGGCGAAGCGCCTCGACATGAAGACCTCGTACCACCATGCGCAGCTGTCCGTGGTGCAGACCAACGTCCTCGACAGCGCGCGCCTGGGCCTCGACAGCATGGAGCACTGGTACGGGCTGCCCGAGGCCATGTTCGAGGATCGCGTGATCCAGGACTATCCGCTCGACTACAACTACGGCGACGAGCAGGACCGCTTCGGCGAGGCCGGCCGGCTCTGGCTGCAGGCGGCGGCCCCGGGCTCGGACACCTGGCGGCGCACCATCGACGAGCTGGTGGGCCTCGACTTCACCCTGTCGCCGACCTTCACCATCTACGAGGCCAGCCGCGACGTGATGCGTGCCCGCAATGCCGACTGGCACGAGGCCTACACGATGCCCTACATGGCCCGCGCCTTCGAGCCGGACCCGGAGATCCACGGCTCCTACTTCTTCGACTGGACCACGGCGCACGAGGTCGCCTGGAAGCGCAATTACCGGCGCTGGATGCACTTCGTCAATGATTACAAGAACGCCGGCGGTCGCGTGGTGGCCGGTTCCGACGCGGGCTTCATCTACAAGGTCTACGGCTTCGCCTATATCCGTGAGCTCGAGCTGCTGCAGGAGGCCGGCTTCCATCCCCTGGAGGTACTGCAGGCCGCCACCCTGAACGGCGCCGAGCTGATGGGGATCGACGACCTCACCGGCAGCGTCGAGGTGGGCAAGCGGGCGGACCTGGTGATCGTCGATGAAAACCCGCTGGCCAATTTCAAGCTCCTCTACGGAACGGGACATCGGCGCCTGAACCGTACAACAGGGGAGATGGAACGTGTGGGCGGCGTGCGCTACACGGTGCGCGACGGTATCGTTTTCGATGCGCCGGCGCTGCTCGCGGATGTGCGCGAGCTGGTCGCGGCGCGGAAAGCCGCGGAAGCGCAGGCCGCGCCCCGGTAGTCGCGGGGGAAACCCGGGAGGCGTTATGACAGGACGGCAATGGGCGTCAGGGCTTGCGGCGGGGTTGTTGCTGGCCGGCTGCACGACGACGAAGGAAATCATCATCGACGAGAAGGGCGTCGACATGGCGCGCTACCGCCAGGACCTGGCCGAGTGCCGGGTCTACGCGGAACAGGTGCGCACCGGGGAGAAGGTCGCCAAGGGGGCCGCCAGCGGTGGCGTCATCGGCGGCGCCATCGGCGCCATTACCGGTGGCAGCCGCGACAGCGCGGCGCGCGGTGCGGGCGTGGGTGCGGTATCCGGCGCCGCCAAGGGGGCGTCCCGCGGTGAGCAGGAGGAGGTGCAGGTCGTGAAGCAGTGCCTGCGCGGCCGGGGCTACCGGGTGCTCAACTAGCGATCACCGGCGCCGGAATAGGCGCCGCCACCAGGGCCTGCGCGGCGCGCGCTGCCCCCGGCGATGGCCCTCGGGCACGCCGTGCTCCGCGTACCACTGCTCCCACTCGAAGGGCGTCATGGTGCGCGGTGGCTCGTTCGCCTTCGCCCGGCGTAGCGATTGCGCGCGCAGGGACGTGTCTGAGGGCTCCTCCCGCTCCTCGAGAAGCTCCCGGATCAGGCGCTGGTTACGGGTTTCCATCGTGCGGCCGCGCCTCAGTCCTCGTCGAAGAGCTTGTTGAGGAGCTTGCCGGCTTTCTTTTCCAGCTTCTTCCGGGCCTCGTTCTTCAACGCGTCCTCGATCACCGCCTCGGCGTCGAGCGCGCACCAGTCCTTCGGCTCGCCGTCGAGGTTGCCCGCGCAGGCCACCGGGAAGGTGAGCGCGAGCAGCCGCTCGTCGACGGCGCAGGCGGGGTCAAACTCGGTCAGTGCGGGCTGCAGCCGGCCGCCGATCGTGGCCGTGAAGTCACCCGTCAGCAGGGCGAGGTCGCCCCGGCCGGCGAGGGCGATGCCGGGCACGGTCGCGGCCAGGCGCTCGAGGCGCGCCCGGCCGCCGCCGAGGGCGATGTCGGCCTCGAGGGCGTCGAAGGCCGTATCGGCGGGGAACGGCTGGCTCAACTGGTCTCCATTCGCTAGCGCCACCACCTGGCAGAAGGCCTGCTGCACCGCGACCTCCCTGACCGTCACCGCGTCCGTGCGCAGGGTCACCGGGCCGGTGAGCGCCTGGATCAGGGCCTCACTGTCATCACCGCGGCTGTTCACGTCCCAGGTCAGGCTGGCCGTGCCGCTGCCCGCCACCGGGCTGTCCAGGGCCTCGAGGGCGCTGCCCAGGGCGAGCTCGCTGACCGCGCCGCGGCTTTCCAGCGTCGCCGGGGCGTAGTGCGCGTCGAGCGTCGCAGAGAGACCGATCTTGCCGCCGTGTATCTCGCCGCTGACATCGCTCAGGGTGACCGTTCCCTCCACCGCGCGCAGGCTGGCGCTGACCCCCGTCAGCCGGTGCGGCCCGAGCTGGACCTCGTCGATGTCGAGGCGGGCCGCCGTGTCCATGGCGCGCAGCGCATCGTAGGGCAGCTGGCCGGGGCCGGCGGGTGCCTCCGCGGCCGCCTCCGGGCCCGCCAGCGCGAACAGGGCCGGGGTGAAGCGGTTGAGCTCGAGACGGGCGTCGATCATCGGGCTTTCGGACTGCATGGCTCTGGCC
>CAJWWA010000227.1 GCA_913048495.1 uncultured Halieaceae bacterium | reverse complement strand
GCCTCCGTTGCCGGGTTGATCACGTCGTGCGGGCGGGGCTCGGCCGGTTCGACCCACTGGCCGTAGATATAGAAGCGGGTGTAGTCGCGCATGGCTGTCTCCGTGCTCCTTGGCTTGCTGGACGCCGGCCAGTGTAGCACCGCCCCCGGGCACCTTCAGCCGCTGCCGGCGAGTTGCCCTTGCGGGCGCCTTCCCGGACAATATGTGCCCCGTCAACATCCGCCCAGGCAGGAGTGCGCCCATGAACATGGACATCGGCAGCGACGAGATGACCCTCTTCCGCGACATGGCCCGGCGGGCCTTCGAGCAGGAGATCAGCCCCCATTTCGAACAGTGGGAGGAAGACCACCTGGTACCGCGGGAACTCTGGCGCACGCTGGGTGAGGCCGGGCTGCTCTGCCCGGATGTCGACGAGGCCTACGGCGGGGCCGGCACCTCCCCGCACGTGACCCTCGCCCTGATCGAGGAGCTGTCGGCCATGGGCTTCGGCGGCATCGCCAGCGGCTACGGCATACACTCGAACATCGTCGCCCCCTACATCATCCACCACGGCACCGAGGCACAGAAGCAGCAGTGGCTGCCGCGCATGGTCTCCGGCGACGCCGTGGGCGCGCTCGCCATGACCGAGCCCGGTGCCGGCTCCGACGTGCAGGCCATCCGCACCAACGCGGTCCGCGACGGCGACGAGTGGATCCTGAACGGCTCCAAGATCTTCATCACCAACGGCATCCACGCCGACCTCGTGATCGTCGCCGCGATCACCGACCCGGGCAAGGGCGCCAAGGGCACCAGCCTGTTCCTGGTCGATGCGCTCCTGCCCGGTTTCGAGAAGAGCAAGAAGATCGAGAAGATCGGCCAGCACAGTTCCGACACCGCCCAGCTGTTCTTCCAGGACGTGCGCCTGCCCGCGGATGCCCTCCTCGGCGAGGAGAACCGCGGTTTCGTCATCATGATGCAGGAGCTGCCCCGGGAGCGGCTCGGCATCGCCGCCCAGGCGGTGGCTGCGGCCGAGGGCGCCCTGGCGCTCACCGTGGACTACGTGCAGGAGCGCAAGGCCTTCGGCCAGGCGATCGGTGCCTTCCAGAACACCCGCTTCAAGCTCGCCGACGTGAAAACCGAGATCGCCCTCAACCGGGCGCTCTACGAGCAGTGTGCCGACGAGTACGCCCGCGGCGAACTCACCGCCGACAAGGCGGCGATGCTCAAGCTCGCGGCCTGCGAGATGCAGTGCAGCACCGTCGATGAATGCCTGCAGCTCTTCGGCGGCTACGGCTACACCAGCGAGTACCCGATATCGCGCTTCTACACCGACGCGCGGATCCAGCGCATCTACGGCGGCTCCTCGGAGATCATGCGCGAGCTGGTGGCGCGCACGATGCTCGGCAGGTAGCGCCTCAGGCGATCACGCCCTCGGCGCGCAGCGCCTCGAGCTCCGCGCCGGAAAGACCCAGCAGCCCGCCGAGGATCTCCTCGTTGTGGCTGCCCACGGCGCCGCCGGGCCAGTCCGTGCGGCCCGGGGTCGTTTCCAGCCGCGGCAGGATCGCCGGAATCTTCAGCGGTTCCCCGTCGACCTCCACGGTCTCGAACAGGCCGCGGGCCTGGTAGTGTGGATCCGCCACCATGTCGGCGACGCTGTAGATCGGCCCCACCGGGACCCGCGCCGCCTCCAGCTGCGCGATCACCGCGGCCGACGTGAGCCCCGCGCACCATTCCGCCAGCACCGCGTCGATGGCCGCCTCCTGCCGCACGCGCCCCGCGTTGTTCGCGAGCGCCGGGTCCTCGGCCATGTCAGGCCGTCCCGCGACAACCATCAGCCGCTTGAAGATCGAGTCGCCGTTGCCGCCGATGATCACGTGGCGGCCGTCGGCGCAGCGGTAGGTGTTGGTGGGCACGATGCCCGTGAGCGTCGTCCCGGACGGCTCGCGCACCAGCCCCGCGCCGTCGAACTCGGGCACCACCGCCTCGAGCAGGTTGAAAATGGATTCGTACAGCGCCACGTCGATGGTCTGCCCCTCGCCGCTGCGCTGGCGCTGGATGATCGCCAGGGCAATGCCGAGGGCGGCATGGATCGCCGACAGCGTGTCGCCCAGGGAGATGTTCGGCCGCACCGGCGCCTTGCCGGGCTCGCCGTTCAGGTAGCGGAACCCGCCGAAGCCCTCGGTCACCGAGGCGTAGCCGGGCTTGTTCGCGTAGGGGCCGGTCTGGCCGTAGCCGGAGATGCGCGCGTAGATCAGCTTCGGGTTGCGCGCCTTGACCACGTCGGGGCCCAGTCCCCACTGCTCCATCGCACCGGGGCGGAAGTTCTCTACCAGCACGTCGGCGCCATCGAGGAGCGACAGTGCCAGGGCCCGGCCGCGCTCGCTCTTCAGGTCGAGGGTCACCGACTTCTTGTTGCGCCCCAGGCTCCGGTACCACAGCGACGTGCCGCCTTTCACCTCGCGCCAGCCGCGGATCGGGTCGCCGCCCGGGGGCTCGACCTTGATCACCTCGGCGCCGAAATAGGCCAGGATCGTCCCCGTGAACGGCCCCGCCAGCAGCTGCCCCAGCTCGACGACGCGGAGGCCCTCCAGCGGCCGCGCTCCCTCGCTCATGGTCTCCCCTCCCCGCGTTGATTCGCGGCGCAGTTTACCCGCCGCCCGGGAGGCTGGCGAGCGTCCCGGCCGCCGCGTCATCCCCGGGGTCCGGCTGGCGCGCCCCGGGGCATCTGCTAGCATAGAGCGGAGCGCCGGCGCATCGCCTGCGCAGTACCCCAAAGGCCAGAGGAGAAATCCACCCATGCCGATGCCCCTGAAACGCACCCTCGCCGCGGCCGCCGTGGCGGCTTCCGTCGCCGCCGCGCCGCTGGTCAGCGCGCACCTCGATTCCGACGAGCCGCTGCAGTCCTACCGCCAGTCCTACTTCACGCTGGTCGCCATGAACTTCGGCCCGATCGCCGACATGGTCAAAGGCGACATCCCCTGGGATCTCGAGATGCTGCAGGGCTGGGCGGATGACCTGGAAGACGTCACGGAGCTCAACCTCCTGCGCGGCTTCGCGCCCGGTTCCGACAAGGGCACGACCCGGGCCAAGCCGGCCATCTGGGACAACATGGACGATTTCGAGGCCAAGCTCGCGGACCTTCGGGAAGCCGCGGAAGCCCTTGACGAGGCGGCTGAGGGCGGCGACCGGGCGGCCATCGCCGAGGCCGTGAAAGCCACCGGCGGCGCCTGCAAGGCCTGCCACGACGAGTACAAGTCCAAGGACTACCTGTACTGAGCCCCGGCGCCGAGACTGCACGCCCCCGCGGCGGCTCGGTCCTCGTCGCCGGCGCCAGCGGCTACATCGGGCGTGCGCTGGTCCGCGAGCTGTGCGCCCGCGATCACCGCGTGGTCTGCCCGGTGCGACCGCAAAGCGGCGTCGGCGGCCGGGACAGCCCGGCCGACCTCGCCCGCGCCCTCCCCGGCGCCGAATGGCGCGTGTGCGATGTCTCGGACCCGCGCAGCCTGCGCGAGGCGGGCTTCGCCGGCGAGACCTTCGACGCGGTGTTTTCCTGCCTCGCCACCCGCGGCGGCGGCATCCGCGATGCCTGGAACGTCGAGTTCGAGGCCAACCGGGTGCTGCTCGATGCGGCCCTGGCGGCGGGCGTACCCCGCTTCGTGCTGCTCTCCGCGATCTGCGTGCAGCGGCCGAAGCTGGCCTTCCAGCAGGCCAAGCTGGCTTTCGAGGAATCGCTCGCTGCCAGCGGCATCGCGTACTCCATCGTCCGCCCCACGGCCTTCTTCAAGTCGCTTGCCGGCCAGGTGCCCCGGGTCCTCGCCGGCAAGCCCTACCTGCTCTTCGGCAACGGTGAACTCACCGCCTGCAAGCCCATCAGCGAGCGCGACCTCGCCCGCTACCTCGCCGACTGCCTCGACGAGCCGGCGCGGGATAACGCGATCCTGCCGGTCGGCGGCCCCGGTCCGGCGCTGACGCCGCGGGCCATGGGTGACCTCCTGTTCCGCCTGAGCGGCCGGCCGGCCCGTTTCCGCAGCGTCCCACCGGGCCTGTTCACCGCCGTGGGCGGTGCGCTGGGCGCCCTGGGCCGGGTGGTGCCGCCCCTGCTCGACAAGGCGGAATTCGCGCGCATCGGCCACTACTACGCCACGGAGTCCATGCTGCTCTGGGACGCCGAACGCGGCCGCTATGATGCCGAGGCGACACCGTCCTTCGGCGAGGACACGCTGGAGGGGTTCTACCGGCAGGTGCTGGCGGAAGGGCTGAGCGGCCAGGAGCTCGGCGACCACGCCCTGTTCTGAGCCCGGCCCCGGTGCGTCACCACCAGGAGGAGACGGGCTCCGGCGCGGCGGCGAGGATGGCCAGCAGCGCGAGGGCGACCAGGTCCAGCAGGAACAGCCACCGCGCCAGGGGCGCCGCCGGCCCGGTGCCCTCGCGCCCGGGTGCCGAACCGCGGATCATCGGAACCAGCAGCTGCTGTTTCCTGCCCCACTGGTACACGGCGATGGTCGCCACGTGCAGCCCGACGAAGGCGAGCAGCACGTTGAAGGCGGTCTCGTGGAAGGCGCCGAGCTTGTCGGCGAGGTCGCCGTCCACCGCGGCGTAGAGGGGCCCGTCGAAGAGGATGCCGTCGCTGTTGTAGAGACCGCTCACGGCCTGCGCCAGCAGCAGGGCCCAGAGCGCCATGGCGGACCAGCCGCCGAGGGGGTTGTGCCCCGGCGTCTCCCGGCGGCCCTCGCGCAGGTAGGCGAGGATCGCCCGGGGGCCGCGCAGGAAGTCACCGAAGCGCGCCTGCGGGCTGCCGCAGACGCCCCAGGCGAGGCGCGCGAGCACCAGGGTGAGCACCGTGTAGCCGATCCAGGCGTGCAGCTCGAGCAGGCCCTCCTCCGCGGTCCACCAGGCGGCGGGGAGGCACAGGGTGATGACCCAGTGCGAGAGCCGCACCGGGAGATCCCAGAGCGGGTGGCGGGCTTCAGCGCCGCGCATCACGCCCCCGGCTCCGCGGGCACCAGGGGCTGGCAGCCCGCGGGCAGGTCCCGGCACTGGAAGACCCACTGCCGCCCGTCGAGGACGCAGCGGTGCCGCGGCCCGGCAAGCGCCGGGTCGCCGCCCGCGTAGGCCGCGTCACCCGGGTAGAGGGTAACCAGCTGCTCGCCTTCGCGGCCGAGCACCGGCTCCACCCGGGGGACCGGCGAGCGCGCCTCGGCGGCGAGCATGGTCGCGAGGTCCGGGTAGGCGACGAGCTTGAGCAGGGTCACGTAGGTCGGCGGCATCAGGTTGAGCTCCCCGGCCGCGTGTTCCGCCAGCGCCTCCGCCAGCCCCAGCCAGCGCGCGGCGTGGATCTCGCCGTGATCGATGGTCACCTCGGCATCTGCCGCCAGCGCTGCGGCGAAGAACCAGGTGGCAAAGCGGCGCTTTTCCACCGCGGGGGTGGTCCAGTGGCTCAGCGGCACCATGGCGTCCGGGTCGGCGACCACGCCGGCCTCCTCCGCGGCCTCTCGCGCGGCGGCCAGGCGCGCGGCGCGGTCCAGGTCACCCCCGGCCGCCGCCCGGTCCGCATCGTCGATGGCGCCGCCGGGAAACACCCAGAAGCCGCCGGCGAAGAACAGCGCCTTGTTGCGTTTCAGCAGCAGCGTTTCGAGGCGTCCGCCGTGCTCGCGCAGGAGCACGACGGTACTCGCCGGCCG
>CAJWWA010000226.1 GCA_913048495.1 uncultured Halieaceae bacterium | reverse complement strand
TTCGCTGCTGACGCTGATGCCGAGCAGCTCCTCGTAGATGGCCGGGCCACAAAGCCTACAGCACGGGTCGCCGCGCCGCGCCTTGGTGGGGATGGTCCGCCGGATGGCCGCGTCGGCCTCGATGCCGAGGCCGAGGTTGTTGCCCGGCGTGACGCACGGCTCGACGTGCGTGTCGAGCGGCTCGTGCCGGAGGAGCCGCGAGGCCGAGATGGGGAGCAGCGAGCCGGTGTTCGGCCGCTCCTGCGCGCGCTCGAGCGTGCGGCGCAGCTGCGCCTCGCCCGGGAGGAGCTGCTGGCCCACCACCTGTCCCTGCGCCACCTGCGGGCTAGGGAGCGCGCGCACCGCGCGCCGGCGATGGCGCCCGACAGCGCGGGCCTGCGCGATTTCCTCGCCCGGCTGCCCTTTGCCCCCACCGGTGCCCAGGAGCGCGTCATGGCAGAGATCGCCGACGACCTCGCCGGCGAGGCGCCGATGCTGCGCCTGGTGCAGGGCGATGTAGGCTCGGGCAAGACGCTGGTCGCCGCCGCCGCGGCCCGCCAGGCCATCGCCGCCGGCTACCAGGTGGCGATCATGGCGCCCACGGAGCTCCTCGCCGAGCAGCACCGGGTGAACTTCGAGGGCTGGTTCGCGGAGGAACCGGTCACTATTGCCTGGCTCAGCGGCCGCGTGAAGGGCGCGGCCCGGCGCGAGGCCCTGGCCGCCATCGGCGACGGCAGCGCGGACCTGGTGGTCGGCACCCACGCCCTGTTCCAGGACGCCGTGTCCTTCGCCCGCCTCGGCCTGCTCATCGTCGACGAGCAGCACCGCTTCGGCGTGCACCAGCGGCTGTCCCTCAAGGGCAAGGCCGCGGAGTGGCGGCCGCACCAGCTGGTGATGACCGCCACGCCGATCCCGCGGACCCTGTCCATGGTCGCCTACGCGGACCTCGACTGCTCGGTGATCGACGAACTGCCCCCGGGGCGCAAGCCGGTGAACACGGTGCTGGTGGACAGCGCCCGCCGGGATACCGTGATCGAGCGGGTCGCCCGCGCCTGCGCGGAGGGCCGCCAGGCCTACTGGGTCTGCACCCTGGTGGAGGAGAGCGACGTGCTGCAGGCGCAGGCCGCGGAGGCGACCTACGAAGAGCTGGCCGAAGGCCTCCCCGGGCTGCGGGTGGGACTGATCCACGGCAAGCTGCCGGCGGCGAGGAAGGCCGAGGTCATGGCGGCCTTCAAGGCCGGGGACTGCGACCTGCTGGTGGCGACGACGGTCATCGAGGTGGGCGTGGACGTGCCGCGGGCGAGCCTGATGGTCATCGAGAACCCGGAGCGCCTGGGCCTGGCCCAGCTGCACCAGCTCCGCGGCCGGGTCGGCCGCGGCAGCGCCGAGAGCCACTGCGTGCTGCTCTACCAGTCGCCGCTGTCGGCGAACGGCAGGGAGCGGCTGCAGGCGCTGCGGGCGAGCAACGACGGCTTCTTCATCGCGCGCAAGGACCTGGAGCTGCGCGGCCCCGGCGAGGTGCTGGGCACGCGGCAGACCGGACTCATGGATTTCCGCGTGGCGCGCCTGCCGGAGCACGAGGACCTGCTGGACGCGGTACAGGAACAGGCGCGGGCGCTCGCCGAGCGCTACCCGGAACGGGTGGCGCCGCTCATCGAGCGCTGGACCGGGACCCGGCAGGCCTTCGCCGGGGTCTGACCGCCGGCGCGGCGCCCGCTCAGGGCAGGATCGGCGGCAGCGCCTTCTGCAGGGCGATCTTGTCGCGGGTGGCCTCGCCGGTGAGGGCAAAGCCCGTGAGCTCGCCGGCACCGTCGCGGAACTCGCAGCGCACGTTGGCGCCGTCGGCGTCGATCTGCCACTCACCCGCCGCACCCGCCGGCGGTGGCGCCACCACCACCGGGCAGGTCGGTGTCTTGATGGTCACGGGCATCGCCGGGTAGGTCACCGCCGTGCGCTCGCCGGTGAGGGTCTTGCCGAGGGCCCGGGCCGCGGCCATCAGCGGCGCCACGTAGACCAGCACGTGCCCCTCCACCTCGGCGCAGTCGCCGAGCGCATAGACGTTCGGCGCCGAGGCCTCGAGGTAGCGGTTGACGACCACGCCGCGGTTGGTGGCGAGCCCCGCGGCCCGGGCGAGCTCCGTGCGCGGGCGCACGCCGACCGCGGAGACGACGAGGTCCGCGGCAATCGTCTCACCGTTGTCCAGGGTGACTTCCACCCCGCCCTCGACCTTGTTCACCGCCGTGGCCAGCGCGCCGAAGTGGAACACCGCGCCCTGTTCGGCGAGGGCGGCCTGCACCGCCTTGCCGGCAGTCTCCGGCAGCAGCGTCGGCAGGCAGTAGCCCAGCGGGTCGACCACCTCCACTTCGTAGCCGCCATTCAGGAGGTCGTTGGTGAACTCGCAGCCGATGAGCCCGCCGCCGATGATGCACACGCGCCGGGCGTCGTTCTCGGCCATGGCCGCGCGGAAATCGGCGTAGTCCATCAGGTCGTTCACGGAGTAGACGTAGTCGAGGCCGTCGCCCGCCAGGGGCGGCTCGATGACCTGCGAGCCCACGGCGAGCACGAGCCTGCCGTAGTGGATCATCGTGGCGTCCTCGCCCACGTGAAGGATCTGCTTTTCCGTATCGATCTCGTTGACCTTCGTGTGGGTCCACACCTTGGCGTCGAGCTGCGTGCCCATGCCGCCGGCGTCCTGCTGGGCGAGGTCGTCGGCGCCGGTGTTCTTGGTGTAGCCTGTGGACAGCATGGGCTTGGAGTAGGAGCGGCCGTCGTCGGCGGTGATGAGAATCACCGGCGTGTCGCTGTCGTAGCGGCGGATCTCCCGGGCCAGCCCGTAGCCGGCGAGGCCCGTGCCGATGATGACGATCGGCGCTTGCTCGCGGTCCGCCTCGGCCTCCTGGTGGTGCGGGGTCTCCTCGACCGGCGACTCCTCGAGCAGCTCGAAGTCCTCCTTGCCGACGCCGCAGTCCGGGCAGAGCCAGTCCTCGGGCACGTCCTCCCAGCGCGTACCCGGCGGAATATCATCGTCGGGCCAGCCCTTGGCCTCGTCGTAGACCAGCCCGCAGACGATACATTCCCACTTGCTCATAGCGACTCTCCTGCCCTCCGCCCGGAGGCGGAAAAGCGACCACTATAAATAGGCGCCGGGAATGTGCAAGGGCGCCGGCCCCGCGCGCAGCGCGGCGACCTTGCATGCGCCCGCGTTCTGGCGCATCCTCGCGCCTCTTCCCGTGCAGCGACCCCCGTGACCCGAGTCCCGCCTGACAGCTCCGCCGACCCTGCCTGGCGCAGCCCCGACGACCCCCGTCTCGCCGGGCTCCACGGCCTGCGCCACTGGCTCCTCGACGACGGCTCGCTGACCCGACGCCTGGTGGACAGCGGCGGCGCCTTCCGCGTGCAGCGCCTGAGCCAGCGCTGGGCCACGCCGCGGGCCAGCGAGCGCCGGGTGCTGGCGAACGGCCTGCGCCAGCGGGCCCTGGTGCGCGAGGTCGCCCTGCGCCTCGACGGCGAGGCCGTGGTCTTCGCCCGCAGCGTGTTCCCCTACGCCAGCCTCTGCGGCAGCCTCGCGCACCTGCGCAAGCTGCAGGGCAGCTCCCTCGGGGCGATCCTGTTCAGCGCCCCGGACATGCGCCGCAGCCCCTTCCAGGTCGCCCTGCTCGCCGGCGACAGCCGCTACCTGCCGCCGGCGCTGCGCCAGGACCGCCCGGCCTGGGCCCGGCGCTCCGTGTTCCGCCTGCACGGCCAGCGCCTGCTGGTGAGCGAAGTCTTCCTCGCCCCCTTCCGCCCCTGGGCGCCCGGGCCGGGTCTCGAGCGCGGCTGGCGCCGCCGCGTGAGCGCTGCAATCCTGCCCGCAACGCAGTAAGCTTTCGTCCCCATGACGACACTGAGCCAACCGTCGCCCGGCAAGGCCACCGCCCTCCTGCAGCTGATCCGCTGGGACCGTCCCATCGGCACGCTGCTGCTGCTGTGGCCGACGCTCTGGGCCCTGTGGATCGCGGCGGAGGGCCTGCCGGACCTGCACCTGCTGGTGATCTTCAGCGTCGGCACCTTCCTCATGCGCTCCGCCGGCTGCATCATCAACGACCTCGCCGACCGCAACTTCGACGGCGGGGTCACGCGCACCCGGGAGCGGCCCCTGGTCACCGGGCGCGTCTCGGTCAACGAGGCGGTGGGCCTGTTCTGCGTCCTCTGCCTGCTCGCCTTCGGCCTCGTGCTGCTGACCAACCGGCTGACGGTGATGCTCTCCGTGCCGGCACTGCTGCTGGCGTCGACCTACCCGTTCATGAAGCGCTACACCCACTTCCCGCAGATCGTGCTCGGCCTCGCCTTCTCCTGCGCCATCCCCATGGCCTTCGCCGCGCAGCGCGGCGAGCTGCCGCCGGCCCTCTGGCTGCTGTTCACCGCCAACGTGCTCTGGACCGTGGTCTACGACACCAAGTACGCCATGGTGGACCGGCGCGACGACCTCCAGGTCGGCATCAAGAGCACCGCGGTGCTGTTCGGCGATGCGGACCGCACCATCATCGCCCTGCTGCAGCTGCTCTGCCTCGCCGCCCTCTATCTCGCCGGGGAGCGCTTCGGCCTCGGGCTCTACTACAACGCCAGCCTGCTTGTGACCGCCGGGCTGTTCGGCTATCACCTGTACCTCATCCGCCACCAGGACGAGGCCGCGTGCTTCCACGCCTTCCTGCACAACCGCTGGGTCGGCCTGACGATCTTCCTCGGCATCGCCGCCGATTACGCCCTGCCGGCCCTCACCGGCTGAGGGACACGGGCCGCCATGGCTGACTTCGCGCTGCAGGCCCTGGGCAGCCTGGAGGCCCTCCCCGCCGCGGACTGGGACGGCCTCGCCCCGGCGGCCTATCCCTTCCTGCGCCACGACTTCCTCCTCGGCCTGGAGACGACCGGCTGCACCACCGCCGACAGCGGCTGGCAGCCCTGCCACCTGCTGCTCCGCGACGGCGACGCGGTGGCGGCTGCGGCCCCGGGCTACCTGAAGGGCCACTCCTACGGCGAATACGTCTTCGACTGGGCCTGGGCCGACGCCTGGCGGCGCATGGGCCTCAGCTACTACCCGAAGCTGGTGACGGCCATCCCGTTCACGCCGGCGACCGGCCCGCGGCTCCTGTGCGGGCCCGGCGTGGACCCGGCCGGCGCCTGGGCGGCGCTGCTAGAGGGCGTGAAGCAGCTGGCCGGGCGGCGCGGCCTGTCCTCCTGGCACGTGCTGTTCCCGGAGCCGGAAACGGCGGCCATGCTGGAGGGGCTGGGCCTGGCCACCCGCCACGCGGTGCAGTTCCACTGGTTCAACCGCGGCTACGCGGACTTCGACGATTTCCTCGCGACCTTTGCCAGCCGCAAGCGCAAGGCCCTGCGCCGGGAGCGGCGGCGCGTGGCGGAGCAGGGGCTCGCGCTGCGCACGCTCACGGGCGGTGAGATCCGCCCCGCCGACTGGGCGACCTTCCACCGCTTCTACCAGCTCACCTACGCCAAGCGCAGCGGCCACGGCGGCTACCTGAACCGCGCCTTCTTCACGGAGGTGGCGCCGCGGCTCGGCGACCAGGTGGTCATGGTGCTCGCCGAAAGGGACGGCCGCGATGTCGCCGGGGCGCTCTACTTCCGCGGCGCGGACACGCTCTACGGTCGCTACTGGGGCTGCGAGGAGGAGTTCGACTGCCTGCACTTCGAG
>CAJWWA010000225.1 GCA_913048495.1 uncultured Halieaceae bacterium | reverse complement strand
GTCGACCTGCACCTTCAGGTTCTCTGCAATCCACCCAGGGCTGAACTTGGTCTTCAACTCCATAAAGAGCCGCTCACCGCCCGCACCAGCAAAATGCTCTTCGATCCTCCCGTACCGATTGAGCCGCTCCCTGGCGTCCTTACTGCAAAGCAACTGGATCTTCCACCACGGCGGTTTCGCCAGGCCCTTGAGGTCGGCGAAGGCGCGCCCGGCGATTTGCAGAATGGCGTCCAGAGAAGTCGACTTTGACGTGGCGACTGCGACGTGGCTCGCGACGTAAAGCCGCTGCGGCGTCAGCTTCTCGGCGTTCGTTCCGCCCGCCACCTCCGCCGCGTACCGGTCTTCGGCGGCTTTGATCGCGCGCTCCCGAGTAGTCGCCGCAGCCTTCACCGCGCGCTCCCGCGCCGCCGCGGCACTTGCTGCGGCCGCCTTGCTGTCGGCCGCCGCGGCGACCGCGGCGAGTTTTTCCCGGTCCGGGAGGGCGCGGCGAGCCTGCTGGTGAACCTCCACGACTATCTGGACACGGGGCTCTTCCTGGACCACCGGCCGCTGCGCCTGCGCCTCGGCAGGGAAGCCAAGGGCCGCGACTTTCTCAACCTGTTCTGCTACACGGGTAGCGCCACCGTGCACGCGGCGCTCGGCGGGGCGCGGAGCACGACCAGCGTCGACCTCTCCAACACCTACCTCCGCTGGCTGCGGCGCAACCTCGCCGAGAACGGCCTGGCCGAGGGCCGGCACAGGGTCGTCCGGGCCGACGTGCTGGCCTGGCTGGCCGAGGCCGGGCCGGCCTGGGACCTGGTGCTGCTCGACCCGCCGTCCTTCTCCAACAGCGCGGCCATGGACTCGAGCTTCGACCTGCAGCGCGACCACCGCGCCCTGGTCGAGGCCGCGCTGGGTTGCCTGCGCCCGGGCGGGGTGCTGTACTTCTCCAACAACCGGCGCCGTTTCCGCCTCGACCCCGAGCTTGCCAGCCTGCCGGGCTGCGAGGACATCACCGCCGAAACCCTCGACCCGGATTTCGCGCGGCGGCCGAACGTGCACCGCTGTTTCCGCTTCCAGCCTCCGCCCGCTGCGGGGTAGGGCAGCAAACCGCACGGGATGAGCCGCGTAAGGATATACTTACTTGACAGATTGTTTATCCACAGATGCCGTCCAGCTTTCCCGCGTGCCGCCGGTTGCCGGCAGAACTTCGCGTGATTTCTACAGTATCATTTCTAATCAATTGTTAATAAAGAATAAGATCAGGGATTGGCTGCCGGGGAAGGCAGCTGGGAAAGTTTCGCGTCCCGCCCGGTCGGTGCCGGGGCAGCAGGTCTGCCCCCAGAGTTATCCACAGTGACGGCGACGCCGCAGCTGCTGATTGCCTGGCACAGCCAGAGCGGCACCTGCGCGCGGCTGGCCGCCGCGGCGCTGGCCGGCGCCCGCCGCGCCGAGGGTGCCGGCGTGGCCGCGGGGCGCTGCGAGGACCTGGGCAGTGTCGAGGTCGCGGCCGCCAGCGGGCTGCTGCTGGTCGCCGCGGAGAACGCCGGGCGCCTCGCCGGCGGCGCAAAGCAGTTCCTCGACCGCGTGTTCTACCCGAGCATCGACCGCGACCTCGTGCTGCCCGCCGCGGTGCTCGTCTCGGCGGGCAACGACGGCCGCAACGCGGTGGGCGACATCGAGCGCATGCTCAAGGGCATTCCCTTTACACCGGCCACCGAGCCTCTGATAATCCGCGGCCTGCCGCGCCCCGAGGATCTCGCCCGGGCCGGGGAACTCGGCGAGGCGCTGGCCACGGGGCTCGCGCTCGGGCTGTTCTAGCGGGCCCCCGGCCCCCCGCGGGGCGGCCTTGCCCGGGCGACATCACGCATTGGCAACGGGAGCACAGGTGAGCGACGAACTGGCATCGGTACCGGAAGGCTTCGAGCAACTCGGCGAGGGGCTCGGCTACAGCGACAGCCTGCAGCCGTTCTACCGCCGCGTCGACGGCGACGACGTGAGCTTCGGCCTGGTGGTGCTCGAGCAGCACGCCAACCTCATGGGCATCTGCCACGGCGGCTGCCTGATGACGCTCGCCGATATCGCCGCGGCCACCAGTATCAACATCCGCCTGCCGAAGCCCGCCGGCCTGCCGACCATCAACCTCGGCTTCGATTTTGTCTCGCCGGGACGCTTCGGCCACTGGCTGCAGACGCGCACCCACCTGGTGGAGGTCAAGCGTCGCTTCGGCTTCTGCGCCGGGGTGATCGAGGACGGCGACAAGCCCGTGCTGCGCTACAGCGGCACCTTCTACCTGCCGGACCACGACGGCATGTGGAAAGGGGGCGACGGCGACGCCGCCCTGCGCCGTCTCGCCGGCGGGGAGTAGCGTTCCCGGCGCTGTCGCGGTAGTCTTCCCGCCCTGCCGAACCGGGGTCCTGCCCCGGCGCCTCTCCCCGCGGCACGGGGATCCATGACTGAAACGGTGACTCCATGGCTGGAATGACGCTCTATGACAAGCTTTGGCACAGTCACCTCGTCGAGGAGCGGGATGACGGATCCGCGCTGATCTACATCGACCGCCACCTCACCCACGAGGTGACCTCCCCGCAGGCCTTCGAGGGCCTGCGCCTCGCGGGCCGCCGGCCCTGGCGCCGCGACGCCAACATCGCGGTGCCGGACCACAACGTGCCCACCGACAGCGCGGAGCGCAAAGGCGGCGTCGCGGGCATTCTCGACCCGGTATCGCGGCTGCAGGTGCAGACGCTGGACGAGAACTGTGCCGAGTTCGACATCGTCGAGATCCCCATCAATGACGTGCGCCAGGGCATCGTCCACGTCGTCGGCCCGGAGCAGGGCATCACGCTCCCCGGTGTCACCCTGGTCTGCGGCGACTCCCACACCTCGACCCACGGCGCGCTCGCCGCGCTCGCGCACGGCATCGGCACCTCGGAGGTGGAGCACGTGCTCGCCACGCAGTGCCTGCTGGCGCAGAAGATGAAGAACCTGCAGGTGCGCGTGAGCGGGCGCCTGGGTGAGGGCGTGACCGCCAAGGATCTCGCGCTGGCCATCATCGGCGAGATCGGCACCGCCGGCGGCACCGGCTACGCCATCGAGTACGCAGGGGAGGCGATCGAAGCGCTGAGCATGGAAGGGCGCATGACGCTGTGCAACATGTCCATCGAGGCCGGTGCGCGTATCGGCCTCATCGCCGTCGACGACACCACCATCGACTACGTCCGCGGCCGCCCCTACGCCCCCACCGGCGAACTCTGGGACAAGGCCGTGGCCGCCTGGCGCGACCTGCACTCGGACCCGGGCGCGGTCTTCGACCGCGTGGTGGAGCTGCGCGCCGAGGACGTGAAGCCGCAGGTGACCTGGGGTACCTCCCCGGAAATGGTCGCCCCGGTCGACGGCGTGGTACCCGACCCGGACAGCATGGACAGCCCCACACGCGCCGAGGCGGCGCGCCGCGCCCTCGAGTACATGGGCCTGGCGGCGGGCACGCCGATCCGCGACATCCGGCCGGACCGCGTGTTCATCGGCTCCTGTACCAACTCGCGCATCGAGGACCTGCGCGCCGCGGCCGCGGTGGTCAGGGGCCGTCGCGTGGCCGACAGCGTGAAGCAGGCGCTGGTCGTGCCGGGCTCCGGCGAGGTCAAGCGGCAGGCGGAGGCCGAGGGGCTGGACCGCATCTTCCTCGACGCCGGCATGGAATGGCGCGAGCCGGGCTGCTCCATGTGCCTGGCCATGAACGCCGACAAGCTCGGCCCGGGCGAGCACTGCGCCTCGACCTCGAACCGCAACTTCGAGGGGCGCCAGGGCGCCGGCGGCCGCACCCACCTGGTCAGCCCCGCCATGGCCGCCGCGGCCGCGATCGCCGGCCACTTCATCGACGTCCGCGAACTCACGGAGGCCTGAGGCCATGATGCAGAAGCTCACCGTCCACGAGGGCCTCGTCGCGCCCATGGACCGTGCCAACGTCGACACGGACCTGATCATCCCGAAGCAGTTCCTGAAGTCGATCAAGCGCACCGGCTTCGGGCCGAACCTGTTCGACAACCTGCGCTACCTCGACGAGGGCGAGCCGGGGCAGGATTGCAGCCAGCGGCCCGTGAACCCTGACTTCCCGCTCAACTTTCCCCGCTACCAGGACGCCAGCATCCTACTCGCGCGGGAGAACTTCGGCTGCGGCTCCAGCCGCGAACACGCGCCCTGGGCGCTGGCGGACTACGGCTTCCGCTGCATCATCGCGCCGAGCTTTGCCGACATCTTCTACAACAACTGTTTCAAGAACGGCATCCTGCCGGTGGTGCTGCCGGCGGACGTGGTCGACGCGCTGTTCGCCGCCCTCTACGCCAACGAGGGCTACACGCTCACCGTGGACCTGCGCGCGCAGCGCGTGGTCGCGCCGGACGGCAGCGAGTGGTCCTTCGACGTGGACGGCTACCGCAAGGAGCGGCTGCTCGAAGGCCTCGACGACATCGGTATCACGCTGAAGAGCGCAGACGCGATCCGCGCCTACGAGGCGCGCTGGCGCGAGCAGTCCCCCTGGCTCTTCGGCGGCTTTGACCGCCCGGCATCCTGACATGGCCGGTGACGGAAACGGGCGCCGCATCCTGGTCCTGCCCGGGGATCACATCGGGCCCGAGATCATGGCGGAGGCCGAGAAGGTCCTCGCGGCCGTGGACCGGCGCTTCGAGCTGGGGCTTACGCTAGAGCATGCCCTCATCGGCGGCGCCGCCTACGACGCCTGCGGCGACCCGCTGCCGGCCGAGACCCTGGCCCGCGCCCGCGAGGCCGATGCCATCCTGCTCGGCGCCGTCGGCGGCCCGGAGTGGGACGGGGTCGACCGCGCCCTGCGCCCGGAGAAGGGGCTGCTGCGCATCCGCGCCGAGCTCGAGCTCTTCGGCAACCTGCGCCCGGCGATCCTCTACCCGCAGCTGGCCGAGGCCTCCAGCCTCAAGGCGGAGGTAGTCGCGGGGCTGGACCTCCTCATCGTGCGCGAACTCACCGGTGGTATCTACTTCGGTGAACCGCGGGGGATCCGCACCCTGGAGTCCGGCGAGCGCGAGGGCTTCAATACCTACGTCTACCGGGAGTCGGAGATCGAGCGCATTGCCCGGCTGGCGTTCCGCCTTGCGGCGCAGCGCGGTGGCCGCCTCTGCTCCGTCGACAAGGCCAACGTCCTCGAGGCGACGGTGCTCTGGCGCGAGGTGGTGGAACGCGTCGGCAGGGAGTTTCCCGATGTCACGCTGTCGCACCTGTACGTCGACAACGCGGCCATGCAGCTGGTCATGGCGCCGAAGCAGTTCGACGTGATGGTGACCGGCAATCTCTTCGGTGACATCCTGTCGGATGCGGCGGCGATGCTCACGGGCTCCATCGGCATGTTGCCGTCGGCCTCCCTGGACGCCGCCGGGCGCGGTCTCTATGAACCCTGCCACGGTTCGGCGCCGGACATCTCCGGCAAAGGCGTGGCGAACCCGCTGGCGACGATTCTGTCGGTGGCGATGATGCTGCGTTACTCCTTGTCTGAGCCCGAGGCCGCTCAGGCGATTGAAGATGCGGTCAGCCGTGTACTGGATCAGGGGCTGCGCACCGCCGATATCTATTCAGAAGGCTGCAAGAAAGTGAGCACAGCAGAGATGGGGGATGCTGTGCTGGCGGCGTTGGGCTAAGCCTGAGTCGTGTTCAACATCCCGCGCACGGCGCGGGCAATGCCATGGGCGCTAGGCGCCCCTCATTAAGGCAAGAGGAGAACGAATAT
>CAJWWA010000224.1 GCA_913048495.1 uncultured Halieaceae bacterium | reverse complement strand
CAGATACCCCGGCGGCGACCACCGAGGATCTCGGCCTGTACATCAACGACCACATCACCCTCGGCCCCTGGAACCTCACCCTCGGCCTGCGCTACGACGAGGTGGACACGGACACCGGTGCGACCACGCAATCGGACGATGCGCTCAGCACCAGCGTGGGCCTGCTCTACCAGAGCGACCTCGGCATCGCGCCGTACGCCAGCTACGCGGAGTCCTTCGAGCCGGTCGTGGGCACGGACAACGTCACCAACCAGGCTTTGCAGCCGCAGGAAGGCGAGCAGGTTGAGTACGGCATCAAGTACCAGTCGCCGGCCGGCAACGTGGTGGTGACCCTGGCCCGGTTCGACACGGAGGTGTCCAACCTGCCCAACCCGAACTCGCTCGTCAACGCGGGCTCGCAGCAGGAGGGCGTGTCCAAGGTGGAAGGCACGGAACTCGAAGCCTACCTGCGCCTGGGCGCGTTCAGCCTGGAGCTGAACGCGAGCCGGCTGGACATGGAGAACCCGGACGGCTTCACCTTCGCCAGCGTGCCCGAGGAGCAGCTGTCGGCCTGGCTGGGCTGGCGCCCCGGCGGCGAGCTGGCGGGTCTGCGCGCGGGCGCCGGCATCCGCTACGTCGGTGAGAGCTGGGACGGCACGGACAGCCTGCGCACGCCGGACTACACGCTCGGCGACCTGATGCTGGGCTACACGCTGGGCGCCTGGGATCTCGCGCTCAACGTGCGCAACGTCACCGACAAGGAGTACATGGCGACCTGCCTGGCCCGCGGCGACTGTTTCCTCGGCGAGGCGCGCACCGTGGTCGGCCGGTTCACCTACCGCTTTTAAGGGCTGAACCATGGCACTGACCGCTTCGGGCGCCGCCCTCTCCCTGGCCACCGTCGCCCTGCTCTTCGCGGCCTGGCGCCGCGGCAGCGGCGCGTGGGCTGCAGCCGCGCTGGCACTGCTTCTCGCCGCCATCGTCACCTGGTGCGCCGCAGCCGGCGTCGAGTTCGGCCTGGTCTACGCCCTAACGCTGCCCTCGCTGGTGGCCTTCGCGGTGATCGCCACCGTCAACGGCCGGCGCGGCGACGCGCCGGTCAGCGCGCCCGCCGCCCGGCGGCTGTCCGCACCGACCGCGGGCGGCGCGGTCGGCGCCATGGGCCGGGCCGTGCTGGTGGTTCCGGGCGCCGGCCTGGCGGCGGCCCTGGGTGCCCTGGCCATCGGTTACCTGCTCTACGACGACGCCGCGAACCGGCTGGTGACCGCCGGCCTGCTGCTGCCCCTGCTCTGGGGCCTGGCGGGCTACTGGCTGAGCGCGGCGCGCCGGCTCGCGCCCCCACTCGCGGTGCTGGCCCTGGCCGCTATCGGCGGCGCCGTGTTCCTGGCCCTGGGGGTGAGCGCATGAAACTGTCGCAGGGCCTCGTGCGCCGCTCCCTCGACGGCCACGGCTGGCTGGGGCTGCTGGTCGCGGCGCTGATGTTCGTCGTCTGCCTGAGCGGCACGATCGCCGTCTTCTACCCGGAGCTGGAGCGCTGGGAGCAGCCGGGCGTGGCCGAGAGCACAGCGTGGGACCCGGCCACTCTCGAGGCCGGCTTCAATCGCTTTCTCGCCGACCCGGAGCGGCTCACCCCCCACATGTCGCTCTACCTCCCGACCGCGGACTTCCCGCGGACGCGCATGGCGAACGAGGAGGCGGCCTGGCTGGTCGGCGCGGATGGCTTTCCCGGGGAGCGCGAGCGGCACCCTTACACCCACCTGCTGACGAACGTCCACCTCTACCTCACCCTGCCGCAGAGCTGGGGCATGATCCTGGTCAGCGCCCTGGGCGCCCTGCTGTTTGCGCTCGTCGTCTCCGGCTTCCTCGCCCACCCGCGACTGGTCCGCGATGCCTTCCTGTTCCGCTGGGGACGCGGCGACCGGCTGGAGCAGGTGGATCTGCACAACCGCCTCAGCGTCTGGGGCGCCCCCTTCTACCTGGTGATCGCCGTGACCGGCGCCTGGTTCGGGCTGGTCCTGCCCCTGGTCGGCACTGCAACCGCGCTGACCGGCGAGTCGCGCCCGGCCATCGTCGCCAGTGTCTTCGGCGAGGAGCCGCAGGCCGCGGGTGGGCCGAGGGCGGAGCTCGCGCGGGCCTTTGCCGCCCTGGAAGCGCTGCACCCGGCGGCGGAACCGATCAGCGTCACCGTCCACGAGGCGGACCAGCCGGACCGCTTCTTCGAGCTTTCGGCGCGCCACCCGGAGCGAATGATCTGGTCCGAGAACTACCGCTTTGACATGCAGGGCAACTACCTCGGGCGGGTGGGCTTCAGCGACGGCGGCTTCGGCAGGCAGGTGGCCTACTCGATGTACCGACTGCACTTCGGTCACTTCGACGGGCTGGCCTCCAAGCTTCTCTACGCCGCCCTCGGGCTCGCGCTCACCGTCGTCTCGGCGAGCGGGGTCAACATCTGGCTGGCCCGGCGCAGCCGCCGGGATGCCCTGGACCTGCTCTGGCCCGGGCTGGTCTGGGGCTTTCCCTTCGCGCTGGTCGCCTGTGCGCTGCTCAGCACCGCCGGCCTGCCGGTGGGCACCCCGGCCCTTTGGGGCACGACCGGGCTGGCGCTCGCTGCCGCCGTCGCGGCCGGCGATGTGCGCCGCGCAAGACACTGGCTGCGCGGTGCCCTGGCTGCTGCCTGCATCGCGCTCGTCTCGCTCCACGCGCTGCGCCACGGCGCATCGTCGCTGGCGGGCGCGGCGCTGGGGGGGAACGGTGCCCTGCTCCTGACGGCGCTGCTGCTCGCCCTGGGCGGGCTGCGTGAGCGCCGCAGCGCATCGACCACTGCAAGCCTCGTGCTGGAGTCCTGAGCGAGGATCGGACCGGCTGAAGGCCGCCGCTAGCCGGTGACACCGAGCCCGGCGGCAATGGCGTTCACGCTCAGCAGGAGTTCTGGCAGCAGCGCCTCTGCGCCGGCCTCGTCACCCTCGGCGCGGAGCGCCCGGCAACGGCCCAGCAGGCTCACCTGGTGGTCGTGCAACGGTGCGAGCGCTTCGTCGCGACGGGCGAGTACGCGATGGATGCGCGGCCGGGCCGCGGCGAGCGGCCCCCCGTAGATCCGCTCGAGCATGCGGCCGGTGCGCTCGTGCTCTGCCTCGATGACCGACAGCAGGGTCTCACGACGACCCTCGTCCTCTACGAGTGCGGCGTAGCGCTGCATCACCGGCCGCGACACCATCATCCAGGCGGTGGCGATGTTGCTGATGAGATAGTGCAGCGGCGGCCAGCGCTCGGCGGTCTCGGCCTTGGCGGCCAGCAGCTGCTCGAAAGCCGCCGGGTCCGCCGTGGCCAGCTCTTCCAGGGCGCTGCCCAGGCCGTACCAGCCCGGCAACACGAAGCGCGACTGGTTCCAGGCAAACACCCAGGGAATGGCCCGAAGATCCGCGAGCGTGCGCTCGCCGGTGCGCCGCGGCGGCCGTGAGCCGTGGCGGCTGGCCTCGATGATGTCGATGGGCGTGGCCTCGCCGAAGAAGTCGATGAAACCCTCGCGCTCGATCAGGTCGCGGTAGGCGCGGCGGCTGGTCGCGGCGAGCCGATCCATGATCGGGCCGAGCGCCGGCGGATCCTGGCGCCCCCCCAGGTCGAAGGCCGCGGCCGCGAGCGCGCCGGCCGCTAGCAGCTCGAAGTGGTGCGAGGCGGTGCCGCGGTTGGCGTACTTCTGGGAAATGGTCTCGCCCTGCTCCGTCATCCGCAGGCCGCCGCCGACGGTCCCCGGGGGCAGCGCGCGGATGAAGCGGTGTGTCGGCCCGGCGCCGCGCCCGATGGTGCCGCCGCGCCCGTGGAAAAAGCACAGCTGCACACCGTGGCGCGTGCCGACCCCGGCCAGCGCGCGCTGCGCCCGGTAGAGGCCCCAGAAGCTGGCGACGATGCCACCATCCTTGCCCGAGTCGCTGTAGCCGACCATCACCTGCTGCCGCGGCAGCGGCAGGCCGTCGCGCTGCTGGCGCAGGCGCAGGCTGCGCCGGACCAGCGGGTGGGCGAGGTAATCGTCCAGGATCGCCGGGGCCCGCTCGAGGTCCTCGATGGTCTCGAACAGCGGCACGACCTCCAGCGGACACGCCGGGCCGTCCTCGGCCGGCAGCAGCAGTCCGCCGTCGCGGGCGAGCAGGTAGACCGCGAGCAGGTCCTCGGCGCTGCGGGTCATGCTCACGATCAGCGCGCCGAGACCGTCGGCGCCCCGCCCGGCCAGCTCGGCCGCGAGCACCTCGTAGCAGCCGAGCACCGCCTCGGCCTCGCCCGGCGGCGCCTGCCCCGCCCGCACGAAGGGTCGAGAAGTCGCGAGTTCCTTGTCGAGGAGTTCGCGGCGCTTTGCCGGGGGCCAGCCAGGGTAGCCCTCGCCATCGGCGACACCCGCCGCCGTGAGCAGGGCCGCCAGCGCGCGGTCGTGGAAGGCGCTGTTCTGGCGCACGTCGAGCCGCGCCAGGTGAAAGCCGAAGCTGCGCACCAGCAGGCGCACCGGGTCAACGTCCGCCGCCACCAGGCGGCCTGCACCCACGGCGGCCAGCGCCTCGCCGAGCCCGGCGAGGGCCCGGTCCAGCCCGGCAGCGCGGTCGAAGACGCCCGGCCCGGAAGCGCCATCGCGCGCGGGCAGGGCCGCGCGCAGCAGGTTGACGTACTGGCGCCAGGGCTCCTGCCGGTTGCGCTCGACCGCCGTACGGCCGGCCTCGCCCAGGGCTTCGGCGCGGTCCCGGATCGCCGCCAGCAGCGCCGCCGGCGGCGCCTGGCGGTGCACGGACAGGCTGAGCTTCGATGCCAGCCGCGCCAGCGCCTCCTCGATCAGCGCGACGGCGGCCTCGCGGTGCCGCGCCAGGGTGTCCCGGGTGATCGCCGCGGTCACCCCGGGGTGCCCGTCGCGATCGCCGCCGACCCAGCTGCCGAAGGCGAATTGCGGCAGCGCCGCGGGGCCCGCGATCAGCGCCGGGTCGAGGCCCACCGCCTCCCAGGCCTGGCGCAGGCGCTGGCTGAATGCGACCAGGGCATCCGGAAACACCACGCCGAGAAAGTGCAGCACCAGGCGGCGCTCGGCCTCCAGGCGCGGCTTTTCCAGGTAGATCTCACCGGTGCGCCAGAGCCGCTCCAGCGCGGCGTCCAGCGCCGCGTCGAGTTCCGGGGCGCGAAGGTTTGTGTGCGCGATGATGCCCGCGATCTGAGACTTTGATGGGTCTTGTTTGGCCGCGTCAGCCACAGCGGCGACGGTTTCCGTCTCGCCCACGGATTTCAGATGTTCGGGGCCGTCCTTGCGATAGGACCAATGACATTCCATGAACATGGTCTCGACGACATTGTGACCTGAGCCTGTATCCTTCCAGAGATGTTCGAGCAGATAATCGCTGCCGCCGCGCCCGATCCAGAGATGGTGGTGGGGGTCGACGATCTCGCGCTCCGGCTCCAGAATGTCCTCAGAAAACTGCGCCAGCCAGTCATCGCGTCCGAACATGTGTATCCTCCCAGACTTTGTATTTCCGGGTACTTAATCAGACCAGAACGGCTTTGTCTGCGCTGTTTTGTGGGGGCAGGTAAGTTATCGGTCTTCTGGCGGAATGTGTTTCAGCCGGGCAGTCAGAGCTGCGACTTCTGCGTCAGTGAAATGGGCCGAGCGACGCGTTTCGGACGCAGGTTGATGCGCGAGCGACACACCGGTTCGGTGCGCCTGAGAGGGGCGGATCGGGCGCGGGACAAAACCACCGCCGCAATTGGGGCAGACATTCTCCAGCCTGGTCTCAACGCAGTCGGCGCAGA
>CAJWWA010000223.1 GCA_913048495.1 uncultured Halieaceae bacterium | reverse complement strand
CCCCCGCCGATCCCCGCCGGGCGGGGGGCCACCGCCGAGCTCGACGGGCGGACGGTGGCAGCGGGTACCCGCCTCGCCATGGCCGGCTTTTCCGGGGACCCCGGCCTCGGGGCCGGCGGCGAGCGGCTCACCTACGACCCGGCCTGCCGGGTGACCGGCTTGAGCGGCCCGGATCGGCTGACCGACTGCCTTGCCTACAAGGGGGCGTCCGGGGGCGGTGCCTTCCACGGCGGCCGCCTGGTCGGCGTGCTGTCGCGGGGGGACAGCCAGGGGCGCAGCATCTACGTGCCCGCGGCGCGCTTCCTGCCGGCGGTGATCCGCCGGCTGCGCTGACGTCGAAGGCTGAAGCCGAGGGCTTGAGGGAGCGGCTGGAGGACGGGGCTGGCGGGGACGACTGGCGGACCGGTCAGGCCGAGCGACGCCGCGGCGCGGCGCCGATGTGACGCTCGCCCCGCTCGCGGGCCAGGGATGCCTGCCGGCGGCGTTCCTCGAAGCGGGCGCGGCGCGCTTCATCCAGGCTGTCGAAGCAGTGCGGGCAGGACACCGCGGGCTCGTATTCAGGGGCGGCGCGATCCTCGGCGGACAGCGGCCGGCGACAGGCGAAGCACTGCTCGTAGCTGCCGCGCTCGAGGTCGTGATTCACGGCGACCCGTTCGTCGAAGACGAAACACTCGCCTTCCCAGGTGCTCTCGGCGGCCGGCACTTCCTCGAGGTAACGCAGGATGCCGCCGCGCAGGTGGTAGACGGACTCGAAGCCCTCCTGGAGCAGATAGCCGCTGGCCTTCTCGCAGCGGATCCCGCCGGTACAGAACATGGCCACCTTGCGGTGCTTCGCCGGATCGAGGTTCTCCTTCACCCAGGCCGGGAACTCGCGGAAGGAGCGCGTACCCGGATCCACGGCACCGCGGAAGGTGCCGATGCCGATCTCGTAATCGTTGCGGGTATCGATGAGGAGCACGTCCGGGTCCTCGACCAGGGCGTTCCAGTCGCCCGGCTCGACGTAGGTACCCACCGTGCGCCGCGGGTCGATCTGCGGCACGCCCATGGTGACGATCTCGCGCTTCAGCTTCACCTTCATGCGCAGGAAGGGCGGCTCGTCGTGCAGGCTCTCCTTGTGCTCGAGGTCGGCCAGGCGCGGATCGGCGCGAAGCCGCGACAGCACCGCGTCGATGCCGGCGCGGGTCCCGGCGATGGTCCCGTTGATGCCCTCTTCCGCCAGCAGCAGCGTGCCGCGCACGCCCTGCTCGCGACAGAAGGAGAGCAGCGGCTCGCGCAGCTCGCGGTAGTCCGGCAGGGCCGTGAACTTGTACAGCGCGGCGACGACGACGCTCACACGGCACCCCCCTCCGCCTTGCTGCCGCCGAGACAGGCCGGGGACGCGGGGCTCTCGCCCTGGCGCTCGCGCCACTCGGCCGGGTCGTAGGTGTGCAGCGCCAGGGCGTGCACCGGCCCGGCGAGTTCCTCGGCGAGCGCGGCGTACACGGCCTGGTGCCGGGCTACCGGGCGCTTGCCGGAAAAGGCGTCGCTCACCAGCACCACCCGGAAATGGGTCTCGGAATTCGGCGGCACGCTGTGGCTGTGGCTCTCGTTCTCGAGCTCGAGGTGCACCGGTGCGAAGGTGGCGGCGAGCCGCTCGTGGATACGATCCTGGACAGACATAAGTTCATCCTCCCGGCGCGATTATAACGCCGGGGCAGCACGCACGCGATGCGGCAACCCCGGCGTCGGCCCGCGGGGGCTACATGCGCCAGGTCACCTCGACGCCGTAGGTCCGGGGGTCGCCGGGGAAGTTGGCGGCGGTGCCGAGGAAGTCCGAGGGCCAGGCAAAGCTGTAATCCTCGTCGAGGAGGTTCCGGCCCCACAGGTAGACGCTCCAGCTGTCGCTCGCCTCGTAGCCGATGCGGCCGTTCAGCAGCGAGTAGCTGTCGACCTTGCCCCAGACGATCGGGCTGCCGGGGTTGGCAAACTCGACGTTGTCCTCGGTGGTGTAGTACTCGTCCGTGTAGGTCCAGTCCACGCGGGTGACCAGTTCACCGCCCAGGCCCGAGAGCGGCAGGTTGTACTGCACCGCCAGCGCCGAGGACCACTCCGGGGCCTGCGGCAGCTTGTTGCCGTCGAGGTCGGCACCCACGCCGGCCGGGTTGCGGGCGCTGCCGCCGCCCGGGAAGCTGTCGAACTCGGCATTGTTGTAGCCGATGGAGGCGTTGACCAGCAGCGACGCGGTCGGATACCAGGTGACCTCCGCCTCGATGCCCTCGGACACGACCTCGGCCGCGTTCTGGATGGTGATCGTCGAGGTGTTGTTGGAGAGCTGGATGAACTGGTTCAGCTGGTAGTCCTGGAACTCCATGTAGAACGCGCTGAAGCTGTAGCGCAGGGAGCGATCGTCGCTTTCGCCCTTGAAGCCCAGCTCCCAGGACTCGACGGTCTCAGGATCGAAGTCGATGCCGTCGGCGAGCAGCGCCTCGGACACGAAGTCGACGTTGAAGCCGCCGCTCTTGAAGCCCTCCGAGTACTTAAGGTAGACGTTGCTGTTCTCCGTGAGCGCGTAGCTCAGGCTGAGCATCGGCGAGAAGTCGTCGTAGTCCTGCTTGTCCTGGAAGTTCAGCACCGTGAGACCGTCCACTACCGGGCCGACGGCCACGCCGAAGACGGCTGCCGTGGGCACGGTGAGGATACCGAGATCGACCACGCTGCCGACGAGGTCGTAGTCCACCTCGCGCTGCTCGTCGGTATAGCGGGCGCCGAAGCCGAGCGTCCAGCGGTCGGTCAGCTCATAGGTGCCGTTCAGGTAGACCGCCCAGCTGTCCGTATCGACGTCGCCGAAGGTGCCGGCGAAAGTGTCGGTAAAGGCCGGACCGAAGGGTGCCAGCGGCGGCGCCAGGCCGGCGAAGACGATGCCGATATCCTCGCCGACGATCGCGCGGCGGGACGAAGTGGCCTCCTCGCGGTACAGGTACAGGCCCGCCACGTACTTGAGGCGCCCCGTATCGGGGGAGAACAGCTGGAACTCCTGGGTGAGCTGCTCGTAGGCGTCGGGGTACTCCACGCGCAGCAGCGACAGGGAGCTGTGGTCCGTGTCCTGGCCGCGGTCGATGCTGTTGTCGCGGAACGCGGTGATCGAGGTCAGCGAGTAGTCGCCAAGGGCGACATCGACGTTGAGGGACGTCCCCCAGATCTCGCGCTCCTCGTAGTTGTCGACGTTGTTGGCGATGTCGAAGCGTCCCGGGGCTTCGGTGGTCGGCACGCTGCCGGACCAGTCCGATACCGCCTCGCCGAAGAAGGACACGCGATCGGACTCCGTGTAGTCCGCGGCGAGGATGATGTCCACCCGCTCGCCGCGCCAGGCCAGCTGGCCCCGCAGCGTCGTGCCGTCGCGTTCGTTGTGGTCCGTGCCGGTGGTGATGTTGTCGACAAAACCGTCGCGGGCATGGTCGATCACCGACACCCGCGCGGCGAGGCTGTCACTGATCGGCAGGTTGGCGATGGCGCCGACACGATAGGAGTCGTAGTTGCCGACCTCGCCGAGGAGCTCGAGCTCGAACTCGTCCGTGGGCCGGGTGGTGATCATGTTGATGGCGCCGGCCACCGTGTTGCGGCCGAACTGCGTCCCCTGCGGCCCGCGCACCACCTCCACGCGCTCGAGATCGAGGATATCGAGGTTCTGCGCCAGGGACTGGCCCATGTACACGCCGTCGACATACACGCCCACCCGCGTGTCGAAGCCGATGTTCCGCGTGTTGGTACCCACGCCGCGGATGCGCACGGCAGTGGAGCTGTCGTTGCCGTTGGAGATGGTCAGGTTGGGCACGAACTCGGCGACTTCGCGCAGCTGGCGCACGCCGGTTTTCTGCAGCGCTTCCGCGCTCATCACGCCGATGGAGATCGGCACGTCGGTGAGGCTCTCCGTGCGCTTCTGCGCGGTCACGACGACCTCCTCGAGCATGTTCGCCTGGGCGGCCGCCTGGGCGGACAGCACGACGAGGGCGGGCAGGGTCAGGGCCGGGACTAGCTTGCGGGTCATGATGGTTTCCCCCTGGGAATATAATTGTCGTTGAGCGACACCCGGTGGGTTCGCCGAGGCAATTTTGGCACCGCCCCGGGAGTAATGCTATTCCCTGTAGGGGTTTTCCTTGGCCGCCCCCGGCGCCCCCCCTATACTGGTGGGGCCAGCGGGTGGAGGGCACAGCAGGTGGACCCCATGGACGAAGAAACCTTCAACATCTACTACGCCGGGGAGGTCCTCGACGGCCACGACGCCGCCAGCGTGCGCGAGGGCCTCGCGGTGCTGTTCAATGCCAGCGACGCCACCCTCGACAAGCTCTTCTCCGGTGCCACGCACCTCATCCGCCGCGATCTCGACCGCGAGCAGACCCTGCGCTACAAGGCCGCCATGGAGCGCGCCGGCGCCCGCCCGCGCATCTCGCGCAACACCAGGGATGCCGGGGAGCCTGGGCTCAGCCTCGCCGCGCCCGGCAGCGACGTGCTGCGGCCGGAGGAGCGGCGGCAGGTCGCGCCGGTCGAGGTCGACACCGACAGCCTGTCCATCGCCCCCGTCGGCGAGCGCCTCGGTCCGGAGGCAGCGACGCCGCCGGCGCCGCCCGCCACCGACGACCTGTCCATGGCCCCGGTCGGCGAGGACATTCCCGGCCTCCCCCGGGACGCGGTGCCGCCGCCACCGGACATTTCCGCTTTCAGCCTGGCCGCCGAGGACGCCCCCCTGCCGGAGCGTGCGGCCGCCGAACCCGTCGCCGCCGATCGCGCCGCCGCCGCCCTGCGCGTAATCGGTCAGGGTGATGTTGTCGGCGGTCAGCAGACCGCCGCGGCTGGCGACCAGAATGGCCCCGCCCTGCGCTTCACCGCCGATACCGGTGAGGATTTCCTCGCCGTCGACCCCGCCCGTGCCACCAAGCGCAAAGCTGAAGGCAGCAAGATCGCCGAAGGCAGCGCTTCCCAACCGCGGACCACCGTCCACAGGGTCGAACACACCGACAAAGACATCGCCGCCGAATGCCGCGCCCCCCGGACCGCCGACAGCCCCGATCGGAGCATCGCCGCCGCTGCCGCCCAGGCCGATCGAATAAACGCTGGTCGCACCGGCTACGAGGAGTTGGCCGTAATCGGCATTCACATTGATGTAGCTGCCGGTTCCCTGGCTCGAATCGACAAGGCTCGCAAAATCGTTGCGTCCTCCCCGGCCAGTGCCACCAGCGCCCGCCGCGTTCTGGTCGCCATCGCCTGCGCCTCCATCGCCGCCCGCGCCCGATACGAACATGTCGAGCGTGCCCTGCACGCTCATGCTGGCAGCCCGAAGGGCATCCCCCTGCACGAGCAACACCGCGGCGCCGCCATAGCCATCGCCGCCATCACCGCCCGGTCCATTGGCATCGCCGCCCTTGCCGTCCGCCACAATCGCGAGGCTCTGATCGAAGCCGGCATCGCCCCGGAACACGATGACCCCCGCGATCCCACCATAACCATCACCGCCGCTGCCCCCGGACTGCCCGCGTCCACCCGAACCGCTGGCAAGGATGTTCACGGGCCCGCTGGCGGTCAGATTGCCGCCCGACAGAACTATTTGCGCGCTACCGCCCAGCGCTTCGCCGCCCAGCTGATTGCCATCGCCGCCTTCCTGAGCGCCAGGACCGGCTTCGCTTGGCTGCGCCCACGCGGCGCCCGCAGAAGCGAGCAACGCAGAGGCCGCGATCGTCGTCAAAAGCTTGAGTTTCACTTGATCGTCTCCCACTAAGGTTTCACTACAAAGCGACCCCCGCAACCCTCCCCAATC
>CAJWWA010000222.1 GCA_913048495.1 uncultured Halieaceae bacterium | reverse complement strand
CAATCGACGGCAGCTGCCGCTCTGCTATCCTTGCGCCCCTTTCCCGTTCACCGTCTGCCGAGGCCAGCCCATGTCGTCCGCGCCCGAGGGGGCAACCGAGCTACCCAAGCCCCGCGCCCTGGCGGCGACGGCGCTGCTTATCGCCTGCACCTTGCTTGGCCTGGCGGGCACGGACCTGGTGCTGCCAGCCGTGCCCGCGCTGCCGGCCGCCCTCGGCGGCAATGCCGCCCAGGCGCAGCTGGTGCTCGCGACCTTCGCCGCCGGCACCGGCATCGGCCTCGTGCTGTTCGGCGAGATCGGCGCACGGCATGACAACCGCCGGATCCTGGTCATCGCCCTGGGCCTGTACGGTGCCACCTCCCTTGCCGCGGCCGCGGCACCGACACTGCCGGTGCTGGTGCTGCTGCGCTTCCTGCAGGGTGTGGCCGCCTCCTGTGCCGCCGTGGTGGCACCGGGCATGGTGCGCGCGCTGTTCAGCCCCCGCGGCGCCATGCGCGCCATCGGGTTTATCGGCAGCGTCGAGTCGCTGGCGCCGGCCATCGCGCCGATCATCGGTGTCTGGCTGCTGCACCGGGGCGGCTGGCAGGCCTCCTTCCTGGTGACCGGCGTTCTCGCCCTGGCCCTGGCGGTGCTTGTAGCCGTGGCCGGACGGATCCTGCCCCCGGTGGCCGCGCGTCGCAGCGGGCACAGCTACATCGTGCTGCTGACCAACCCGGTGTTCCATCGCTATGCCCTCAGCCAGGGGTTTGCCCTCGGCAGCCTGCTGGTCTACGTCTTCGGGATGCCGGTGGTGATCACCGCGACCCTCGGCGGGACCCTCGGTGATTTCATCGCCATGCAGCTCTGCGGCATCACGACGTTCATCATCGCCGCCAACCTCGCGAGCCGCGTGGTCGCGCGCTTCGGGGCCGAGCGCGTCATTCTCGGCGGCAGCCTGCTCTCTCTCGCTGGCCTCGGCGCGCTCTTCGCCTACGGCCTTGCCGGGGGCCGGGACATGGCGGTGATCATCGGCCTCTTCCTGCCCTTCAACATGGGCTTCGGCCTGCGCGGGCCGCCGGGGTTCTACTGCGCCCTGCAGGCCTCGCACGGCGACGACGCCCGGGCCTCCGCGCTGGTGCTGCTGTTCGTGATGGCGGCGACGGCCGGCGGCACGGCGCTGGCTGCGCCCCTTGTGACCGACGGGCTCGCCGCCCTCGCCGCCGTTGCCCTGGCGCTGGCCCTTGCCGGTATTGCCTGCCTCGGCCTGCTGCCTCGGCTGGCGGGTGCCGGCACGGCTGCTGCAGCGGCTGACCCGGCAGAAGAGGGTGAACGGGCAGGGGAAGCCGGCGCCTGAACGCCTGCCGCGCTGGCAAGTAATTTGCTAACGTTTACCGGATAGGTCATCGCAGGGCGGCGCGGGTACGGTGCAACTGACGGTCAACGGAGAAACCTACGACACGACGGGCTGCGCGCCCGCGCAGACGCTGCTGCGTTTCCTGCGCACCCGCGCCGGCCTCTGCGGCACGAAGGAGGGCTGCGCCTCCGGTGACTGCGGCGCGTGCACGGTGCTCATCGCCCGCCCCGGCGAGGCGCCGCGCAGCGTGAACAGCTGCATCACGCTCCTTGGCAGCGTCGCCGGCGAGCACGTGATCACCGTGGAGGGCCTCGCCGGCAGCGATGGTCCCGGCCGCCACCCGGTGCAGGCGGCCATGGTCGACTGCCATGGTTCCCAGTGCGGTTTCTGCACCCCGGGGTTTGTCATGTCCCTGGCCGGGCTCTACGCCGAAGGTGGCCGGGGCGACCACGCCATCCGCGAGGCCATCTCCGGCAACCTCTGCCGCTGCACCGGTTACCGGCCCATCCTGGAAGCGGGCCGGCGCATGTACGACTACCCGCCGGCGCCGGTAGTGCCCGAAAGCGGTGCGCCGGCCGCGGACGCGAACCACGCTGAGGCACTGCCAGCGGGCTACTATCGGCCCCGGCATGAAGACGCCCTGCAGGCCATCCTGCGCGAGCACCCCGGTGCCTGGCTGGTCGCCGGCGGCACGGATGCCGTACTCGAGATCACCCAGCAGTACGCGGCACCGGACCCGATCATCGACGTCAGCGCGGTGGCCGAACTCTGCACCGTGGAGGAGGCGGGCGATGCCCTGCGCATCGGCGCCGCGGTGCCCTACAGCACCCTCGAGCATTGCCTCGCCGCGCTATCGCCGCCGCTCGTGGCCATGCTCGAGCGCCTGGGCTCGCGGCAGATCCGCAACCGCGGCACCCTGGGCGGCAACCTCGCGGGCGGCTCGCCGATCGCCGACATGCCGCCGGTGCTGCTGGCCTGGGATGCCACCGTGGAAATCGCCGGCGCGGACGGGCGCCGTCGCGACGTTCCGGTGGAGGACTTCCACCGCGGCTACCGCGACACGGTGCTGGGCGCCGGCGAGTATGTCGCCGCCGTGCGCCTTCCCCGGGCCTCGCTTTCGCGGCCGCACCGGATCTTCAAGCTCAGCAAGCGCTTCGAGGACGACATTTCCACCGTACTCCTCGCCCTGTCCCTGGAACTCGCCGGGGATCGGGTGGGTGAGGCCCGGGTCGCCTACGGCGGCATGGCTGCAACACCGCTGCGTGCCGCGACCGTCGAAGGCGTGCTGACCGCGGCCACGCTCGATGACCGCACCATCGAGCGGGCCTGCTCGGCAGCCGCCGAAGCCTTCACGCCCATCGACGATGTGCGCGCCAGCGCCGCCTACCGCAGCGCGATGGCGGCGGCGCTTCTGCGCCGCGCACTGCTGGAACTCCGCGAAGCGCGCGACCTCGGCATCGACGCGGTGGAGCCACTGCATGCGTAAGCTCTCGCCGCAAGCCCGCACGGCGCCCGCGCCTGCCGGTCCGGCGGACCCCGTCGGCAAGGGGCTGCCGCAGGACTCGGCCTGGCGCCATGTCGCCGGCTCGGCCGTGTATGTCGACGACATGCCGGTCTATCCGAACCAGCTGCATGTCGCCACCGGCCGGTCAACGGTCGCCCGGGGGCGGCTGACGCGCCTGGACCTCTCGCGGGTGCGCGAGGCACCGGGCGTGGTCGACGTGATCAGCGCCGCTGACATTCCCGGTAATGGCGACATCGCCCCGGTCTTCGACGGTGACCCGCTCCTCGCCGACGGGGAAGTGCTGTACCTCGGCCAGCCCGTTTTTGCCGTGGCGGCAACCAGCTTCGAGGCGGCGCAGCAGGCGGTGGCCCTCGCGGCTATCGACTGCGAACCGATGGACGCCATCGTGGACCTCACTGCCGCGGTCGAGCGCGAGTACTACGTGCTGCCGCCGCACGAGTTCTGCCTGCGTGAGCCGGAGGCCGCACTGCTCGCCGCGCCCCTGTCCCTGGACGGTGAGCTTGCCATGGCGGGCCAGGAACACTTCTACCTCGAGGGGCAGGTCGCCACCGCCGAGCCCACCGAGGAGGGCGGGGTGCACGTGTACAGCTCCAGCCAGCACCCGAGCGAGGTGCAGAAGCTGGTGGCCGGCGTGCTCGGCCTGCCGATCCACGCGGTGCAGGCGGAAGTGCGGCGCATGGGCGGAGGCTTCGGCGGCAAGGAATCCCAGGCGGCGATGCCGGCGTGCCTGGCCGCGCTCTTCGCTGTGCGCACCCGTCGCCCGGTGCGTCACCGGCTGCCGCGGCGCGACGACATGGCGCAGACGGGCAAGCGCCATCCTTTCTGGAATCGCTACCGCGCGGGGTTCGACGCGCAGGGGCGCCTGCAGGGTGTGAGCATGGTGCTCGCCGGCGACTGCGGCTGTTCGGCGGACCTCTCCCAGGGCATCGTCGACCGCGCCATGTTTCACGCGGACAACGCCTACAACTTCAACGCGGCGCGCATCCGCGGGCTCTACTGCCGCACCGACAAGGTTTCGAATACCGCCTTCCGCGGCTTCGGTGGGCCCCAGGGGCTGATCACCGCCGAGGCCATGCTCGACGATATCGCGCGGCGGGTCGGCCGCGACCCGCTGGACGTGCGCCTCGACAACCTCTACGCCGAGGGCGATGTCACGCCCTACGGTCAGACCATCGAGGAGTCGGTATTGCCGGACCTCATGCGCCGGCTCGCCGACGACTGCGGTTACCGGGCGCGGCGCGAGGCTATCGCCCGCTTCAACGCGTCGCAGGGCGATGTGCGCCGGGGACTGGCGCTGACGCCGGTCAAGTTCGGCATCTCCTTCACCGCGAAGCACCTGAACCAGGCCGGCGCCCTGGTGCACATCTACACGGACGGCAGCATTCACCTGAACCACGGCGGCACGGAGATGGGGCAGGGGCTGCACACGAAGGTCGCGCAGGTGGTAGCGCGGGCGCTCGGCGTGCGCTATGAACGGGTCCTTGTCAGCGCCACCCGGACCGACAAGGTCCCGAACACGTCGCCGACGGCAGCGTCCTCCGGTGCGGACATGAACGGCATGGCTGCCCTAGATGCCTGCAACCGCATCAAGCGCGGCCTGGTGGCCTTCGCGGCGGACTACTTCGGCTGCGACGCCGGCGAGGTCGAGTTCGCCGACGATCGCGTGCATGCCGGCGGAGACAGCCTGCCCTTCGAGGACTTCATCAAGCAGGCCTACCTGGCGCGCGTTTCCCTCAGCGCGAACGGCTTCTACCGCACGCCCGCGATCGACTTCGACCGCGACGCAGCCTGGGGCCGGCCCTTCTACTACTTCGCCAATGGCGCCGCCTGCAGCCAGGTGCGCGTGAGCGCGCTCACCGGCGAGTACCGGGTGGAGCGGGTCGACATCCTGCACGATGTCGGCGACTCCCTGAACCCGGCGATCGACCTCGGGCAGATCGAGGGTGGCTTCGTGCAGGGCCTCGGCTGGTTGACCACGGAGGAACTGGCCTGGGACGACCGCGGCCGCCTGCTCTCCGACAGCCCGGCCAACTACAAGATCCCGACCGCCTTCGACCTGCCGGCGGAGCTCAACGTGCGCCTCTTTGACCGCGCCAACCACGCCGAGACCATCTACCGCTCGAAGGCCGTGGGCGAGCCGCCGCTGATGCTCGCCGTCTCGACCTGGTGCGCGCTCCGCGACGCCTGCGCGAGCTTCTGCGATTACCGCTTCAACCCGCGCCTCGACCCGCCGGCGACGCCGGAGCGCGTCTACTGGGCCATCGAGGAAGCGCGCGCCGGAGGCGGTGCCTGATGGCCCTGCACGGCGGCAGCTGGGCCGCGGCGGCGGTGGAGCGGGAGCACCGCGGCGAGGCCTACGTGCTTGCCACGGTGCTCAGCACCGCCGGTTCCACGCCGCGGGAGGCCGGTGCCAAGATGGTCATTACCGGCGAGGACAGCTGGGCCAGCATCGGCGGCGGGCAGCTCGAGTTCCTGGTCATCCAGCGGGCCCGGGCGCTGCTCGCGGAGGGCGGGGTGCAGCAGCAGGTCACGGGCATCCCGCTGGGCGCCGAGGCGCGGCAGTGCTGCGGCGGCAGCGTCAGCGTGCTGTTCGAGGTCATCCGGCCCGGCGTGGGCGATGTGATCGTGTTCGGGGCGGGGCACGTGGCGCGGGCGCTGGTGCCCATGCTCGCCGAGCTCGCCTTCCGGGTGCGCTGGATCGACAACCGGGCCGAACTGCTGGCCGATCCACCGCCGGCCGTTTTCGCAGAGCACCGGGCCGATCCGCTGGAGGCGGTACCGACCCTGCCGGACGGCGCCGAAATCCTGGTACTCACCCACGATCATGACCTCGACTACCGCCTGGTCCACGCGCTGCTCGCCGACTACCGCTGGCGCAACGTGGGCCTCATCGGGTCTTCGGCGGCGGAGGAGGAGGAGGCGACGGTCGACCCGTACATTGTCATCAGCTTTGCA
>CAJWWA010000221.1 GCA_913048495.1 uncultured Halieaceae bacterium | reverse complement strand
CGACCTCAACACTGCCAGTGTTGCGCTCTCCCAGCTGAGCTATGGCCCCACGATTGCCGGTGCCACGGGCGGGCTCCGGCGAAGAGCGCGCATATTAGGGTCCGCCACCCGGGGGTGTCAAGGTATCGCCGGGAGAAAACCCCGCCCTGCAAAAACTTGCATGCAGCGGCCCGCGCGAACAAGATTGCGCGGTGTCTTCCTTCAAACCATCCGTCGCCGCCGCCATCGTCATCGCGAACATGGTCGGGACCGGCGTGTTCACCAGCCTCGGCTTCCAGCTGGTGGAAATCCGCTCGGCGCCGGTGCTCCTCGCCCTGTGGGCTGTCGGCGGGCTGGCCGCCCTCTGCGGCGCCATGAGCTACGCGGAGCTGGGCGCTGCCCTGCCCCGCTCCGGCGGCGAGTACAACTTCCTGTCACGCATCTTCCACCCGGCCGCGGGCTTCATCTCCGGCTGGGTCTCGGCCACCGTGGGTTTTGCCGCGCCCACGGCGCTCGCCGCCATGACCTTCGGCAGCTACCTGTCCGCGGTCTTCCCCGCGCTGTCGCCGGTCTGGCTGGCGACCGGCCTGGTGATCGTGCTCACCGTGGCGCACTCCACCAGCCACCGCGGCAGCGGCGGCACGCAGCGCTGGCTCACCTGGCTGAAGATCCTGCTGATCCTCGGTTTCTCCGCGCTGGCCCTGCTGTCCAACGATAGCGGGCAACAGACGGCCTTCGTACCCGCCTCCGGTGATGGCGCCCTGCTCTTCTCCGGCGCCTTCGCCGTGTCGCTGATCTACGTGAACTACGCCTACTCCGGGTGGAACGCGGCCACCTACATCAGCGGCGAGCTGGAGCGGCCGCAGCGCAACCTGCCGACCGTACTCATCGCCAGCACCGGCGTCGTCTGCCTGGCCTACCTGCTGCTCAATTTCGTGTTCCTCGCCGTGGCGCCGATGGACGCCATGGTGGGCAAGGTCGAGGTAGGGTATGTCGCCGCCGGCTATGCCTTCGGTGATGCGGGGGCCGCCATCATGGGCGTCCTGCTCGCGCTGCTGCTGGTGTCCACCGTCAGCGCCATGATTCTCGCGGGGCCGCGGGTGCTGCAGTCCATCGGCGAGGACTTCGCCGTGTTCCGGCCTCTCGCGCGGGTCAACGGCGACGGCATCCCGGTTACCGCCATCGTCACCCAGGCGACCGTGGCGCTGCTGTTCCTGTGGACGGCCTCCTTCGACCGCATCCTGGTCTTCTCCGGCGCCACCATGGCGCTGAACACCTTCTTCACCGTACTCGGGCTCTTCGTACTCCGCTGGCGGCAGCCCGAGCTGCCGCGGCCCTTCCGGGTCGTGCTCTACCCGCTGCCGCCGCTGATCTTCCTCACCATCACCGGCTGGACGCTGCTGTACATCGTGCTGCAGCGCCCGGTAGAGGCGCTGATCAGCGCCGGCATCGTTGCCAGCGGCGCCCTTTTCTACTGGCTCAGCGCCAGCCTGAGCCGGCGCGTCCCGGGCACGGACCCGCCGGCCCCCGCCTGACAGGAGGACATCATTCCATGGGCAAGATCCTGCTCTACGTCGCCGGTCTCATCTTCACGGGCTACGGCCTCGCCTGCCTGGTAAACCCGGAAATCGCCACCGCTGCCGCGGGGCTCGCGACCACCAACGGCGACGGCCTGGTGGAGATCGGTGCCATGTACGGTGGCTTCCAGACCGGCTTCGGCCTGTTCTGCCTGCTCTGCGCGCGCCGTTCGGACTATGCCGCGGCGGGTCTCTGGGCGCTGCTGCTCGGTATCGGCCTGCTCGCCGCGGGGCGCAGCTACCACGCGCTGCTGGCGACGGACCCGCTCACGGTCTACAGCTACGGCGCCATCGCTTTCGAATCGCTGGTGACGGTGCTGGCGGCGGTCGCGCTGCTGAAGCGGGCCGGCTAGGCGCCGGGCGCGCCTTTCGTCTCCGGCCCGGGTTCCGTTCCCGGCTCCGCTGCTGCCGGGGGCTCCGCCGTTGATGCCTGCTCCGCTGCCTGTGTCGACTCATCGGACGTTTCAACCGTCGGCTCGGCGGGCGCCTCCGGGGGCGGGTCGGCCGGCATCGCCGGTGCCGGCGCCTCGACGCCCAGGGCGCGCAGCCGCGCCGCGCCCTTGGCCAGCTGCTCGGCCATGCGCAGGCAGCCGCGCAGGGCCTCGAGGGCAGCGTTCAGGCTGCCCACGCGCAGCTGGTGCCGCCCGGCGGCCTCGAGCAGCACGGCCTTGAGGTCGTGCCACTGCTCGCGCAGGGTGTCGTAATCCGCATCCAGGGCTTCGCTCGAAAAATCCGGCCCCGCGGGGTCGCAGGCGCGCAGGTAATCGACGATGCCCGCCTGAAAATCCGTTACCTTCTCCAGCACCGGCGGCCGCAGCACCGCCTCGACATCGTCCCGGGCATCGAGCAGCGCGCTGCCGAGCCGCGATACCTCCTCGAGGTAGGTGTTGATGCGCAGCGCGTTGGTCAGTTCACCGCGCCGGTCATCGGGGAGCCGGCTCGCGGCCAGGTCCGTAGCGAAGGTCTCGACCGCCTCGATCAGGGCATCCAGGGCCACGCCCTGCTCCACGACCTCCCGGGCGGGCGTCTCCGCGCTCATGATCTCGATGCTGCGGTTGCGCACGACCTCGCTGACGCGGGCGAGTTCGAGGCACAGGGCGCGCAGCGCGAGGTCCGGCGTGGCGAGGACGTTGCGGTCCAGGTACTGGGGCAGCGCCAGCCGTTCCGCCCGGTTGCCGAAGTGCCGGGAAAGAAAGCGCGCCAGCCAGGGGGTCAGGGGCCACATGAGGACAACGCCGAGGATGTTGAAAGACGTGTGGAACAGCGCCAGCGCGACCGTGGGAATCGCCGCCAGGCCGAGCGCCGCGCCGCCGCGGTCCACGGCGAGCAGCATGAACGGCAGTAACAACAGCGCCACGCCGCCGGTCAGCAGGTTGAAGCAGACATGGGCCGCCGCGACACGGCGCGCGTTGGGGGTGGCGCCGATCACCGCGAGGGCGGCCGTGGAGGTTGTGCCCACATTCGCGCCGATGACCATCGCCGCGGCCGCGTTCAGGGCCAGCACGCCGCCGCTGGCCGCCGTGAGCGTCAAGGCGATGGCGGCGCTGGAGGACTGCGTGAGCACGGTCATGGCAAAGCCGAGCAGCACGTAGAGCACCAGCCCCAGCCCGCCCTGCGGCGCGAAGCCGGCCACGTCCACCGAGAGCGCAAAGGTTGCAAAGGCCTCCTGCAGCACGTCGATACCGATGAAGAACAGGCCGAACCCCGCGATCGCCTCGCCGAAGGCGGCGAAGCGCGACGTCGGCCGCAGCAGCCGGAAGAGCATGCCGGCGCCGATCAGCGGCAGCGCGAAGGCCTCGACCTTGAAGCTGAAACCCACGGCGGCAACGATCCAGCCGGTCATGGTGGTGCCGATGTTCGCGCCGTAGACGATGCCGAAGGACTGTCCCAGGGACAGTAGGCCGGCGTTGACGAAACCGATGGTGGCCACGGTCACGGCGCTGGACGACTGCACCACGGCGGTGACCAGGGCGCCGGAGAGCACGCCGCGCAGCCGCGTGCGCGTGGAGGACGCCAGGATGCCCCGCAGCGCCTCGCCCGCGGACAGCTTGAGGCCGTCCGTGATCATGGCCACGGCGAGGAGGAACAGACCCAGCCCTCCAAGGAACATGCCGGCCAGCTCGAGCAATCCGGGACCCTCCTCTTTCAACGGCAACCAGTAACTTCGTGCAGCGCGGGCAGTGTCGACGTCCCTGCTGCGATGATCGCTACCGCAAGTCTAATCCAGGATGCGCCCGGCGATCACCGGCGATAGTTGGGCAGGCGCAGGTCGAGGGCGATCGCGGCGGCGCGCAGCGCAAACGCACCGGCCATGGCGAGGAGCAGCACCGCGCCGTCATCGAGCCACGGCATGCCCGCCAGCAGCGCATAGCTGGCGGCGCCGAGGAGCGCGGCGGTGACGTAGATCTCCGGCTCGAGGAGCACCGGCGAGCGGTTGAGCAGCGTGTCGCGGATCAGCGAGCCGAAGCTCGCCGACATGACGCCCATGACCACCGCGACGATGACCGGCGCCTGCGCGCCCAGCGCCTTGGCCGTGCCGAGGACGCTGAACAGCGCGAGGCCCGCGGCGTCGGCCCAGACCAGCACGCTCACCCGCGAGCGCAGCAGCGGCGCCAGGTACCAGGTCGCCATGGAGACACCGATGCAGACCCAGAGGTAGCGCGTATCGGCGATCCAGAAGACCGGCCCGGCCTGCAGCAGCAGGTCGCGCAGCGTGCCGCCGCCCACGCCGGTGATGGTGCCGAAGAGGATAAAGGCGAGCACGTCGAGCTTCTGCTCCGCCGCGGCGAGCGCACCGCTGATGGCGAAGACGGCCACGGCGAGGAGGTCCGTCCAGTAGAGCAGGGTCGCGAGCGTCACGGGCCGGTCAGCACTCGATGATGTTCACCGGGACCTCGAGGACATTCACCGCGAGGCCGCCGCGCGCGGTCTCCTTGTACTTGTCCTGCATGTCGCGCCCCGTATCGCGCATGGTGCGGATCACCTGGTCGAGGGAGACGTAGTGCTCGCCGGAGCCGCGCAGCGCCATGCGCGCGGCGGAGATAGCCTTGATCGCGCCCATGGCATTGCGCTCGATGCAGGGCACCTGCACCAGGCCGCCGACCGGGTCGCAGGTCAGGCCGAGGTTGTGCTCCATGGCGATCTCCGCCGCGTTCTCCACCTGCGCCGGCGTGCCGCCGAGGGCATCGGCGAGGGCGCCGGCGGCCATGGAGCAGGCGGAGCCCACCTCGCCCTGGCAGCCCACCTCCGCGCCGGAGATGGAGGCGTTGATCTTGTAGAGAATGCCGATAGCGCCGGCGGTGAGCAGGTAGCGGACGATATCGTCCTCGCTGCTGCCGCTGCAGTGGTCGAGGTAGTACTTGAGCACCGCCGGAATTATGCCGGCCGCGCCGTTCGTGGGCGCGGTGACGATGCGCCCGCCGGCGGCGTTCTCCTCGTTCACGGCGAGCGCATAGAGCGTTACCCAGTCCATGGTATTGAGGGAGTCATCGCCGAAGGACTGCTCGTGGCTCTTCAGCTGCCGGTGCAGCTGCGCTGCCCGCCGGCGCACCTTGAGGCCCCCGGGCATGATGCCCTCGCTGCGGCAGCCGCGCCGGATGCAGGCGTCCATCACCTGCCACAGGTGCAGCAGGCCCTCGCGGATCTCTGCCTCGCTGCGCCAGGTCTTCTCGTTCTCCAGCATGAGGGAGCTGATCGAGAGACCGCTGTCGCGGCAGTGGGCCAGGAGCTGCTCCGCGCTGTCGAAGGGGTACGGCAGCACCGTCTCGTCCGCTACCACGTAACCGCTCTCGGCCGCGCTCTCGTCGACCACGAAGCCGCCGCCGACGGAGTAGAACACCCGCTCGAGCAGTGTCGCCCCCGCGTCGTCGAAGGCCTCGAAGCGCATGCCGTTCGAATGGTAGGGCAGGCTCTCGCTGCGGTGCATCTGCAGGTCGTCGCGGTAGCTGAAGGCGACGCCGTGGCGGCCGAGCAAGGTGAGCTCCCCGGCCTCCCGGGCCTGCTCGATGCGCGCGGGGATCGCATCCACGTCCACGCTCTCGGGGGACTCGCCCTCGAGGCCCAGGATGATCGCCTTGGGCGAGCCGTGGCCGGCACCGGTGGCGCCGAGTGAGCCGTAGAGATGCGCGACGACCTTCGCGGTGCGCCCGAGCGCACCCGCGTCCGCCAGCGCCTCGGCAAAGCGGCGGGCGGCATGCATCGGGCCCACGGTGTGCGAACTGGACGGTCCGATGCCGACCTTGAACAGGTCGAAAGTACTGATAGCCATGGCGCTATGCTGACAGAGCGCGAGGCGCTTG
>CAJWWA010000220.1 GCA_913048495.1 uncultured Halieaceae bacterium | reverse complement strand
AGATAGGCTTCTTTCGCCTTCTCGTCCTTCAGGTATTGCTCCTGTTTGCCACGTTTGACCTTGTACAGCGGCGGCATGGCGATGAATACATGGCCGCGCTCGATGATTTCCCGCATCTGGCGGAACAGGAAGGTCAGCAGCAGAGTACGGATGTGAGAACCGTCCACATCGGCATCGGTCATGATGATGATGGAGTGATAACGGAGTTTGTCCGGGTTGAATTCTTCCCGGCCGATGCCACAACCCAGCGCGGTGATCAGGGTGCCGACCTCGGCAGAGGACAGCATCTTGTCAAAGCGGGCTTTCTCGACGTTCAGGATCTTACCTTTCAGGGGCAGGATGGCCTGGGTCTTACGATCACGGCCCTGCTTGGCACTACCACCCGCAGAATCACCCTCCACAATGAACAGTTCGGAGAGGGCAGGGTCTTTTTCCTGGCAGTCCGCCAGCTTGCCGGGCAGGCCGGCGATATCCAGCGCGCCCTTGCGCCGGGTCATCTCCCGGGCCTTGCGGGCCGCTTCCCGCGCGCGGGCCGCGTCGAGCATCTTGCCAACGACCGCCTTCGCCTCCTGCGGGTTTTCCAGCAGGTAATCGGAGAAGTGGGTGTTCATGGCCTGCTCGACGGCCGTCTTCACCTCCGAGGAGACCAGCTTGTCCTTGGTCTGGGAGGAGAACTTCGGATCCGGCACCTTGACCGAGATGATCGCGGTCAGGCCCTCACGCGCGTCGTCGCCCGTGGTATTCACCTTCGCCTTCTTCGCGAGGCCCTCCCGCTCGATGTAGGCGTTGAGGCTGCGGGTCAGGCTGGCGCGGAACCCGGCGAGGTGCGTGCCGCCGTCCCGCTGGGGAATATTGTTCGTGTAGCAGAAGATGCTTTCCTGGAAGGCATCGTTCCACTGCATGGCGACCTCGACGCTGATTCCGCCCTCGGCTTCCACCTGGAAGTGAAACGGCCGGTTGATCGGGGTCTTGTTGTGGTTGAGATAGTTCACGAACTCCTGCAAACCACCCTCGTAGTGATAGGTTTCTGCCTTGCCGGAGCGCTCGTCGAGCAACTCGATATGCACGCCGGAGTTCAGGAACGCGAGCTCCCGGAGCCGCTTGGCGAGCAGGTCGAAGTGAAACTCGATATTGGTAAAGGTCTCCGCGGAGGGCTTGAAGCGGATGAGGGTCCCGGTTTGTTCCGTTTCACCGATGACCGCCAGCGGTGCCGCCGGCACCCCGTGGTGATACACCTGCTCGTAGACCTTGCCGTCACGCCAGATGGTCAGGCGGAGCTCTTCCGAGAGCGCATTGACAACGGATACGCCCACGCCGTGCAGGCCGCCTGACACCTTGTAGGTGTTGTCATCGAACTTACCGCCGGCGTGGAGCACGGTCATGATCACTTCGGCCGCCGAGACACCCTCCTCGTGCATCTCGGTGGGAATACCGCGGCCGTCGTCGGAGACGGAAATCGACTCATCCGGGTGGATGATGATGCGCACGGTGCTGCAGTAGCCGGCCAGGGCCTCGTCGATGGAGTTGTCCACCACCTCGAAGACCATGTGGTGCAGGCCCGTGCCATCGTCGGTATCACCGATGTACATGCCGGGGCGCTTGCGCACCGCGTCCAGGCCCTTGAGGACCTTGATGCTGGAGGAATCGTACTGGCCGGGATTGTCTTGTTCGCTCATGCGTCTTTCTCACTGTCCGTCTTCGACGGCATCGCCCGCGCCAGGATTGGCGGGGCCTACCGGAGTTACCCGCCCCTGTTCCACGTGGAACAGTTGCGGCGGCACCGCCGCAGCGGGCCACATGCCTGCCATCGCGTTTTCCGCGATACAGGTAATGAAAACCTGGGCTCCGAGCGCCTGGAGCTGGTCGCACACCCGGCGGGTGTGGATCGCATCCAGCTCCGAGGGCAGGTCGTCGATGAGGTAGCTGCACGTCATCGGTCGCTCCTGGCGCCGGAGCACATGGCCCTGTGCCAGCTTCAGGGCACAGACCACGAGCTTCTGCTGGCCGCGGGACAGCGTATCCGCGGCGCTATGGCCTCCCACGGTCACGGCGATCTCCGCCCGCTGAGGCCCGACATGGGTGTAGCCCTGCTCCCGGTCGGAACCCGCCGTGGCGGCCAGGGCCGCTTCGTAGGGCTGGCTCGCATCCCAGCCCTGGCGAAAACGCAGGCCGACCGCCTCGCACTCGGGCAATAACTCGGCCGCCACCTCCCCGAATACGGGTACCAGCTGGTCAAAGTACCGGCGGCGGCAGGCCGTCAGTCGCTCGCCCGCGCTGGCAAGGTCGCGCGTCCATGCCGCCAGCTCTTCGGGTGCCAGTTTATCACGGCGGAGTAGCGTATTGCGCTGCTTGATGCAGCGTTGAAAGCGCTGCCAGGCGGGGAAGAATTCGTGTTCCACGTGGAACACTCCCCAGTCGAGAAACCGGCGCCGCCCCGCTGGCGGTCCGACCAGGAGCTGAAAGCTGTCGGCGTTGATGACCAGCACCGGCAACTCTGCCACTAGGCTCGACACGTTGCGAACGGGCCGGCCCGCCACCTTCAGCATCGCCATCCCGGAGGTTTCCCGCTGCACCCCCAGGGCGCGCACGGCACCGCCGGCCTGGGCGACCTCGCCGTAGACCGTGCAGTGAGGCTCACCGTGGCGAATGACGGAGCGGGCACTGCTGGCCCGGAAGGAGCGGGCCAGGCTGAGCATGTGAATGGCCTCGAGCACACTGGTCTTTCCGCTGCCATTCTCGCCGAACAGAACGCAGGCCCGACCGAGACCGTGCAGGCGCACCGCCTCGAGGTTTCGCACGTTATAGATATCGAGGCGGCTCAGCATACGGGTCGGGAGAAGAGGTGTTCTCGCAGGTTTTTCGACGGGAGAGTGTTCCACGTGGAACACGAATTCTCTTGAGGTTCAGCAGCGACAGGCGGGGTTCCCCGGTATCCGCCCCGGAAAGCCGCGATGAACCAGGAAAGCCCGGGCCGTTTCTACCGCCCGCCGCGAGGAACAGGGAGGTCAGCGCTCCATCAAAGCCGCATCGGCATGACGACATAGAGCGAGTCGCCCGCTTCGGACTCCTCCAGCAGGGCGCTGCTGTTCGGGTCGGAGAGTGAGAAGCGCACTTCCTCGCCGGACAGGACCCCGAGCACATCGAGCAGGTAGCCCACGTTGAAGCCGATCTCGAGGGCGTCCCCGGCGTAGTCGACCGGGACCACTTCCTCGGCCTGCTCCTGCTCGGGGTTGTTGGCGACGATCTCCAGCGTGTCCGGTGACAGCTTCAGGCGGACACCGCGGTACTTCTCGTTGGACAGGATCGCGGTGCGCGTGAATGCCTGCCGCAGGTCGAGGCGGGACCCCACCAGGACCTTCTCGGCAGAGCGTGGCAGTACCCGCTCGTAGTCCGGGAACTTGCCGTCCACCAGCTTGGAGGTAAAGGTAAAACCCGCGGTGGTGGCGCGCAGGTGATTGTTACCGAGAATCACCGTGACCGCGTCGTCGTCATCCTGCAGGAGGCGGCCCAGCTCGAGGACCCCCTTGCGCGGCAGGATCACCTGCGCATCATCGACGCCGGAAAGTGCTTCCGGCAGGGTGCATATCGCCAACCGGTGGCCATCGGTAGCCACGAAACGCAGGCGGCCGCCCTTGATCTCCCAGAGCATACCGTTCAGGTAGTAACGCACGTCCTGCTGCGCCATCGCAAAGCTGGTCCGCTCGATGAGCCGGCGCAGCTGCTGCGGTTCGATGGTGAACTGGTGCGTGCCGATACTGTCCTCGATGTTCGGGAACTCCCGCGCCGGGAGGGTCGCGAGGGTGAATCGGCTGCGACCCGAGGTGACCGTTGCCTTGCTATCGGTCACGCTCACCTGCACATCGCTGCCTTCAGGCAGCGACTTGCAGATGTCGAGGAGCTTGCGCGCCGGAAGCGTGACTTCGCCGGCGTCTCCCGGCGTCGGCAGTTGAACGCGGCCGACGAGCTCGACCTCGAGATCGGTGCCGGTCAGCGACAGGCGGTCGCCATCGAGCTGGAGCAGCACGTTGGCGAGCACGGGCAGCGTATTGCGCCGTTCCACGACCCCGGCGACCAGGTTCAGGGGTTTGATGAGGGCATCCCGGGGTACGCTGAATTTCATGGATGTTCCTTAGCCGGCCGATAGTGTAAGTGTGTACTTACTTATTGGTCTTGCCTATTGCTGCTGCCGATGGCGCAGGGCACCGAGGCGCCAACCCTCCATTGTGCTCAAGTTGTCAGGGAGCGCAACAGGTTCTTGTAATCTTCGTGAATATCCGAGCTCGTTTCCCGCAGTTCCTTGATCTTGCGGCAGGCATGGAGCACGGTGGTATGGTCGCGGCCACCGAAGCTGTCGCCGATTTCCGGCAGACTGTGATTGGTCAGTTCCTTGGCGAGCGCCATGGCCCCCTGCCGCGGGCGCGCGACCGAGCGGCTGCGCCGCCGTGACATGAGATCGGCCACCTTGATCTTGTAGTACTCGGCAACGGTGCGCTGGATGTTGTCGAGGCTCACCTGCTTGTCCTGCAGCGCCAGCAGGTCCTTCAGGCTCTCCTTGACCAGGTCGACATCGATGGGGCGGCGGGTGAAGTTCGCGCTGGCGATCACCCGCTTGAGCGCGCCCTCGAGTTCGCGCACGTTGGAGCGGATGCGCTGGGCGATGAAGAACGCCGCATCCGGCGGCAGGTCGAGCTGGGACTGGCTCGCCTTCTTCATGAGAATAGCCACCCGCGTCTCCAGGTCCGGCGGCTCCACGGCCACCGTCAGCCCCCAGCCGAAGCGCGACTTCAGCCGCTCCTCGAGCCCCTCGATCTCCTTCGGGTAGCGGTCACAGGTGAGGATCATCTGCTGGCCGCCCTCGAGCAGGGCGTTGAAGGTGTGGAAGAACTCCTCCTGGGAGCGATCCTTCTTGGCGAAGAACTGGATATCGTCGATCAGCAGCGCATCCACGGACCGGTAGTAGCGCTTGAAGTCCGTGATGGCGTTCAGCTGCAGCGCCTTGACCATATCGGCCACGAAGCGCTCGGAGTGCAGGTAAACCACTTTGGCGTTGGGGTTCTTCTTCAGCAGGTGATTACCCACTGCATGCATCAGGTGAGTCTTACCCAGGCCAACACCGCCGTACAGAAAAAGCGGGTTGTAGCCATGCTTGGGATTGTCGGCAACCTGCCAGGCAGCGGCTCGCGCCAACTGGTTGGACTTTCCCTCGACGAAATTTTCGAAGGTAAAGGTCCGGTTCAGGTAGCTGGTGTGCTTGAGCCCACCCTCGACCTGCACGGTACGCTCGACACGCGGCTGCTCGGGTTCACTGGTGTCAGCCGACAACGGCTCGAAGCGTGGCGCCTGCATGGCCGGCGCAGGCGCGCTTACTGCCATTGGCTGTGGCTGAGCACGTGCAGCAGCAGCCGAAGGAAGAGTCAGGGTAAATGCACCACCCGAAGACTCAAGGAAAACCAGTCTTCCCGATTCCGAAGGATCGAGAGTCTTGGTAGACCCAACGCTCAAGGTTGCACGTTGATAGGACATGTCCTTAAGAAGCTTAACCTCGCCAATGTCAAAGTTTTGAAGCAAGTCGCGAAGTCTTGCGATGTTTTGTGAAAAAGCCATTCATTAATACCTCCATAGTTTTATTGAATATAGCAACCCCCACACCCTTGCATGGCAAGCCACACATGAGCCGAAGTAAATCGGTGGAGGTCACTTGTAAGTAGTTTCTCAAATACAAAAACTCCCATCTGATCGAAGCCAGATGGGAGCTTTATTACTTTGGAGGTTTAGTTGCTCTAAGAGCTAGATCCACCCTCTCCTAAGAGACTGCGGACGATGACTAGACCGTACATATCAGGACGCACCATCTTCTTAGCGTAGCGAGTCATGACAC